>DATISK010000110.1:0-12144 GCA_035581545.1 Ornithinimicrobium sp.
GGGTCGGCCCCGCCGCGGCCGTCGAGCCGGTGACCCTGGGTGAAGTCGGTCACGCCGTGACGCACCAGCACCAGCCGGGTCTGGCCCTCCAGGGTGGGCACGGTCTCGTCGGAGACGAAGACGTCGCTCAGGGGCACCCGCGCGTCGCCGAAGACGGTGCCGGTCCCCGGCCGGCCGCCCTCGCGGTCCCCGCGCCCATCCCGCGACCCGGTCGGTCGGGACGGCGGCGCCGCCTCGGGCAGGCCCGCCCCGGCCTCCCCCGTCCCGGACCCGGACCCGTCACCGACCAGGTCGCGGCGGACGGTGCGACCGTCCATGCCGACGTTGGACAGCGCGTCCGCGGCACCGTTGCGCTCGCGCGGGATCCAGGTGAAGCGGACCGTCCCGCCGGCGGCCTGGACCTGGTCGACCAGCTGACGGGCCTGCAGCGCCAGGCGCCGCATGTCCTCGTGCTTGATCTTCCAGCGCCCGCACATCTGCTCCACGACCAGCTTGGAGTCCATCCGGACCTCGACCGTGGCGTCGGTGGCCAGGCCGAGGTCGAGGACCGCCTGCAGGCCCGCCACGAGGCCGCTGTACTCGGCCACGTTGTTGGAGGCCCGACCCAGCGGAGCCGCCCGCTCCGCCAGCAGCTCCCCGGTGCGGGCGTCCCTCACCAGGGCCCCGTAGCCGGCCACCCCGGGGTTGCCCCGGGACCCGCCGTCCGCCTCGACCACCAGCGCGGGGCGCAGGCTCACAGACCGGACTCCTCGGTCCGCACGAGGATCCGGCCGCACTCCTCGCACCGCAGCACCTCGTCCTCGGGGGCGTTGCGGATCCGGGACAGGTCGACCGCGTTCAGGTCCAGCCGGCAGCCGCCGCAGCGCCGCTGGACGAGCGGCGCGGCACCGGTGCCGCTGTGGGCCCGCACCCGGTCGTAGAGGGCGAGCAGCTCGGTGGGCAGCTCGGCGACGATGGCGGGTCGACCCTCGGCCACCTGGTCGCGCTCCGCACCGATCCGGGCGGACTTCTCGTCCCGCTGGGCCCGCAGGGCGGCCAGCTTGTCGGCGTGCCCGGCGTGCGCGCGGGCCGCCCGGTCGGCCGCCGCCTGGGCCGCCTCCACCCGCTCCATGACCTCCAGCTGCTCGTCCTCCAGGACGCCCTGCCGCCTCTCCAGCGAGGCCAGCTCGTGCTGCAGGCCCTGCAGGGACTTCGAGGTCCCGGTGCCGGCGTCGAGCCTGGCCTGGTCCCGCGCGGCCCGGTCACGGACCTGCTGCACCGCGGCCTCGGCCTTGTCCACGTCCCGCTGCAGGTCGGACACCGCGGTCTCGGTCCGCACGACCTCGGCCCGCAGGTCCGCCTCCGCCGCCTCCAGCCGGGCGATGTCGGTCAGCTCGGGCAGGGTGCGCAGCTGGTGGTCCAGCTGGGTGAGCCTGGTGTCCAGGTCGAGCAGGTCCAGAAGGCGGGACTGCGTCTGCGGGCTTGCCTTCACGGCATACCTCCGGGGTCGGGGTTGGGGCGGGCGGACGCGGGGTCCGCCCCGGGCGGACGTGCGCCGACGACGAAGTCCCAGGGGTCGGTGCGCACGGTGGACAGGGAGAGGCTCACGCTACCGCCGAGCCGGTCGGACAGGAGGTCACGCACCAGGGGCAGCCACAGCGACTCGCTGGCCCAGTGCCCGGCGTCCACGAGGTAGGGAGTTCCTGCGGTGGGCTCCCCGCCACGACCACGGGCGGCCGCCCGGGCCTCCTCGCGGGCCTCCAGGGCCGGGTGGTGCCGCAGGTCCGCGGTGACGTAGACGTCGGCCCCGCTGCGCCGGGCCGCGCCCAGCGCGGAGTCGCCGGCTCCGCCGAGCACCGCCACCCTGCGGACGGTGGCATCGGGCGGCCCCGCGACGCGCACGCCCACCGCGGTCGGCGGCATCGCCGCGTGCAGCCGGGTGGCGAGGTCGCCGAGGGTGGTCGGCCGGGGCAGGTCACCCACCCGGCCCAGCTCCTGGTCCTCGACGACCTGCAGCGCGTCGCTGCTCTCCAGCCCGCAGGCGCGGGCCAGCGCGTGGCCCACGCCGGGGTCGGCCACGTCGGCGTTGGTGTGCGCGCAGTAGAGGGCGACGTCGTTGACGACCAGGTCGGTGATGGTGGCGCCCTTGGCGGTGGTCGTGGCGACCGAGTGGACGCCCCGCAGGAGGAGGGGGTGGTGGGTCAGGACCAGGTCGGCCCCCGTGGCGACCGCCTCGGCGACGACGTCCAGCGTCGGGTCCACCGCGAGCAGGACGCGGCGGACCAGCTGGTCGGGGTCGCCGGCCACGAGGCCGACGCGGTCCCACGACTGCGCCGTCGCCGGGGGGTAGAGCTCCTCGAGCACCGCCACGATCTCGCGCAGCGGCAGCCCCTGGGGGCCGACGACCTCTCTGTTGTTGTCCACGTGGGCCCGGCCGGGCTCGAACCGACGACCTACGCGGTGTAAACGCGGCGCTCTACCAGCTGAGCTACAGGCCCCTAGGGGCGACCATTGTGCCAGCCCTCGGGGGCGTCCGCGGACACGCCCTCGGACGCGCGGACGTCGTCGCGCTACAGGTCCCGGACGGCCTCGTGCAGCAGGCCGATGGGTCGCTCCTCCCCCGGTCCGTGGACCAGGCTCCAGGCGACCACCCGGCGCGGATCGACGAGGAAGGTTCCCCGCACCGCCGCACCGGTGGCCTCGTCGAGCACCCCGTAGGCCCGGCTGACGCGGCCGTGCGGCCAGAAGTCGGAGAGCAGGGGGAAGCGGTAGCCCTCCACCGCGGACCAGGCCCGCAGCGAGGAGACGGGGTCGCACGAGACGCCCACGACCTGCACCCGGTCGTTGACGAACTCGTCGATGTTGAGCTGGATCTCCAGCAGCTCGGCGGTGCAGATCGAGGAGAAGGCGAACGGGAAGAAGACCATCAGCAGGTGCCGGTCGGCGACCAGCTCGGGCAGCCGCTGCCGGTCGCCGTGCTGGTCGGGCAGGTCCAGGTCGGGCGCCGACGCGCCCACCAGCGGGTATGCCGTCACCGACGACCCACGAGGCGCTGTCCGACCCACGCACCGAGCGGAACGGCGCCCGCGGCGGACAGCGAGCACGTGGTGCAGGCCTCCTGCACCTCGTGGGCGGCCACCCGGTCGGGCCGCCCGGTGCCCGGTGTGAGCAGGGCGATGAAGCCGCCCTCCTCCAGCGTCGTCAGGGCGTCCACCAGCTCGTCCGCCAGGTCGCCGTCGCCGTCGCGCCACCACAGCAGCACGACGTCGACGACGCCGTCGTAGTCCTCCCCCTCCAGGGGGCCCTCCACGAGGGCCTCCACGGCGGTGCGCAGGTCCTCCTCGACGTCGTCGTCCTCGCCGTACTCGACCACGATCTGACCAGGGGCGAAACCCAGTCGTCGGGCGGGCGCGGCCAGCGGGCCTGCGTCCGTGCTGATCTCGTTTCCGTTCCTCTCACCGTCCATGGTGGGGACTACACAACTAGAGGGTGGCCCGGATGTAAAGGTGGGGTGAGTCGGACCCCGCCCGGTCGGTGCCGACCACCGGTCGCAGCGTCACCCCGGCGTGACAGACTGAGGCCGTCACCACGACGGAAAGGTTGCCTCATGTCTTTCGAGCGTCCAGTCGGCCCGATCCTCAACGGGTTGCCGAGCCAGGTCCCCGACACGGACCCGGACGAGACCCAGGAGTGGCTCGAGTCGCTCGACGCCGCGATCGAGGCCGGCGGCCGGGGTCGTGCCCGCTACCTCATGCTCCGCATGCTCGAGCGCGCGCGGGACTCCCAGGTGGGGCTCCCGTCGCTGACGACGACCGACTACATCAACACGATCCCGCCCGAGCGCGAGCCCTGGTTCCCCGGCGACGAGGACATGGAGCGCCGCTACCGGGCCTGGATCCGCTGGAACGCCGCCGTCATGGTGCACCGGGCCCAGCACCCCGAGATCTCCGTCGGTGGCCACATCTCCTCCTACGCCTCCATCTCCACCCTGTGGGAGGTCGGGTTCAACCACTTCTGGCGCGGGCGCGACCACGAGGGCGGAGGCGACCAGATCTTCTTCCAGGGGCACGCCTCGCCGGGCATCTACGCCCGGGCCTTCCTCGAGGGACGCCTCTCGGAGAAGGAGCTGGACGGCTTCCGCCAGGAGAAGAGCCGCGGGCTGGACGAGGACGTCCAGCCGCTGCCCTCCTACCCCCACCCGCGCAGCATGCCCGAGTTCTGGCAGTTCCCCACGGTCTCGATGGGCCTGGGCCCGATGAACGCCATCTACCAGGCGGCGTTCAACAAGTACCTGCACAACCGCGGTCTGAAGGACACCAGCCAGCAGCACGTGTGGGCCTTCCTCGGCGACGGTGAGATGGATGAGCCGGAGTCGCGCGGCCTGCTCCAGGTGGCGGCCAACGACGAGCTGGACAACCTCACCTTCGTCGTCAACTGCAACCTGCAGCGGCTCGACGGGCCGGTGCGCGGCAACGGCAAGATCGTCCAGGAGCTGGAGAGCTACTTCCGCGGCGCCGGCTGGAACGTCATCAAGGTGCTGTGGGGCCGCGGCTGGGACGAGCTCATCGCCAAGGACACCTCCGGCGCGCTGGTCAACCTGATGAACTCCACCCCCGACGGCGACTTCCAGACCTTCCGCGCCAACGACGGCGCCTTCATCCGCGACCACTTCTTCGGGCGCGACCCGCGCACCAAGGAGATGGTCAAGGACTGGTCCGACGAGGACGTCTGGTGGAAGCTCAAGCGGGGCGGGCACGACTACCGCAAGGTGTACGCCGCCTACGCCGCCGCCCTGCGGCACACCGGGCAGCCGACCGTGATCCTGGCCCACACGATCAAGGGGTACAGCCTCGGGACCCACTTCGCGGGCCGCAACGCGACCCACCAGATGAAGAAGATGACCCTGGACGACCTCAAGGGCTTCCGGGACAGCCTGCGCATCCCGATCACCGACGAGCAGCTCGAGGCCGACCCCTACAAGCCGCCCTACTACCACCCCGGGCAGGACGACGAGGCGATCCGGTACATGCAGGAGCGGCGTCGCGACCTCGGCGGCTACCTGCCCAAGCGGGAGCCGGAGAAGGTCAAGGACCTCGCGCTGCCCGACACCAAGATCTACGACGTGGCCAAGAAGGGCTCGGGCAAGCAGAACGTCGCCACGACCATGGCGCTGGTGCGCATCTTCAAGGAGTGGATGCGCGACAAGGAGTTCGGCCAGCACCTGGTGCCGATCATCCCGGACGAGGCGCGCACCTTCGGGATGGACAGCTTCTTCCCCACGGCGAAGATCTACAACGTCCACGGGCAGAACTACACCTCCGTCGACGCCGACCTGATGCTGGCCTACAAGGAGTCCGAGTCGGGGCAGATCTGGCACGTCGGCATCAACGAGGGCGGGTCGGTGGCGGCCTTCACCGCGGCCGGCACCTCCTACGACACCCACTCGGTCCCGATGGTGCCCTTCTACATCTTCTACTCGATGTTCGGGTTCCAGCGCACGGGCGACGGCATCTGGGCCGCGGCCGACCAGCTGGTGCGGGGGTTCATGATCGGTGCCACCGCCGGCCGGACGACCCTGGCGGGCGAGGGACTGCAGCACGCGGACGGCCACTCCCCGCTGCTGGCCTCCACCAACCCCGCGTGCGTGTCCTACGACCCGGCCTTCGCCTACGAGCTCGCCCACATCCTGCCCACCGCGCTCGAGCGGATGTACGGCGAGAACGCGGAGGACATCTTCTACTACCTCACCGTCTACAACGAGCCGATGCGCCAGCCCGCCCAGCCGGAGGACGTGGACGTCGAGGGCATCCTCAAGGGCATGCACCGGATCAAGAAGGCGGGATCCGGGGAGGAGGGACGGCAGGTCCAGCTGCTGGCCTCCGGCGTCGGGGTGCCCTGGGCCCTGGAGGCCGAGGAGCTCCTGCGCGAGGACTGGGGCGTGCACGCCGACGTCTGGTCGGTGACCTCCTGGTCCGAGCTGCGCCGGGAGGCGATGGCCTGCGAGGAGGACGCCTTCCTCCACCCGGAGATGGAGCGCCGGGTGCCCTACGTGACCCGCCGGCTCTCCGAGGGAACGGGTCCGGTCGTGGCCACCAGCGACTACATGCGGGCGGTCCAGGACCAGATCGCGCCGTGGGTGCCGGAGGACTACCACGCCCTGGGCGCCGACGGGTTCGGCTTCGCCGACACCCGGGCCGCCGCGCGGCGGTTCTTCCACATCGACGGGCCGTCGATGGCGGTCAAGGCCCTGCAGATGCTCGCCGACCGCGGCGAGATCGACCCCCAGGTGCCGCGCGAGGCGGCCGACCGCTACCGCCTGCTCGACGTCAACGCCGGCACCTCCGGCAACGTGGGCGGCGACGCCTGAGCCTGCCGCGCACCGCCCGGGCGGTCACTACGCTGGACCGGTGCACCCCTCCCCCACCCCGGGCGCGCCGACCCGCCCCGAGCCGTTGCTGCGGCGCTCGGGCGAGCTCGCCACCCGCGTCACCCGGCGGATGGCCGAGGAGCACGGCTGGTTCACCGCACTCAGCCCCGACGACCGCTCCTGGGTCGGGCTGATCGCCCAGGGTGGGATCACCACGCTGCTCACCTGGTATGCCGACGGGGCGCCCGAGCGCACCGTGTCGGGCGACCTGTTCGCGGCCGCCCCGCGGGCCCTCGCGCAGACCATCTCCCTGCGCCAGGCGCTGGACCTGACGCGCACGGCGGTGGCCACCGTCGAGGACGCCGTCGACGAGCTGGTGGAGGCGGAGGAGCGCCCCCGGCTGCGGGAGGCGGTGCTGCGCTACTCCCGGGACGTGGCGTTCGCCGCCGCCGCGGTCTACGCCCGGGCGGCGGAGCAGCGCGGCGGCTGGGACGCGCGGCTGGAGTCCCTGGTGGTCCACGCGATCGTGCGGGGGGAGGCGGACGACAGCCTGGCCTCCCGCGCGGCCGAGCTCGGCTGGGAGGACGTGACCGGGGTGGCCGTCCTGGTCGGCACCCTGCCGGAGGGCGGTTCCGGCCCGGCCCTGGACGGGGTGCGGGAGGCCGCGCAGCGGGCGGGGCGGCACGTGCTCACCGCCGCACTGGGCCGCAGGCTGGTCTGCGTCCTCGGCGGGACGGACGACCCGCTGGCGGACGCGCGGGGGCTGGCCCCCTTCTTCGCCGCGGGCCCGGTCGTCGTGGGTCCCCGGGTGCCCCACCTCTTCGCCGCGGGGCGCAGCGTCCGGGCCGCCCTCTCCGGATGCGACGCCGTGACGGCCTGGACGCAGGCACCCCGACCCGTCGCAGCCGACGAGCTGCTGCCGGAACGGGCCCTGCTCGGTGAGCAGCCGGCGCGGCGGATGCTCGTCGACCGCACCTACCGTCCCCTGCGGGACCATCCCTCGCCGCTGCTGGAGACCGTGCAGGCCTATCTCGACCACGGGGGTGCGCTCGAGGCCACCGCGCGGTCGCTCTTCCTGCACCCGAACACGGTGCGCTACCGCCTGCGCCGGGCGGCCGACGTCGTCGGGCTGGACGCGCACGACCCTCGGGACGCCTGGGTGCTCCAGGTCGCCCTGGCCCTGGGGCGGATGACCGGCCGGCAGGGCCGCGCCTCCCGCTGACGGGCTCCCCGCCCCCGCCCGCCGGACGACCGCCTCCACCCCGGCACCGGGCCGCCACACGTCGATCGTGCGTTGGAGGAATCCTCCAAAGACGACTCCCCGTTCTCGTCGGGAACGCTGACGCCGACCTGCGCCTCCGCGGGGCAGAGTGGGGGGCGTGCTCGTGATCGTCGCGCCCGGACAGGGCTCCCAGGCTCCCGGATTTCTCGCTCCCTGGCTGGAGCTGCCGGGCCTGAGGGAGCGTCTTGCCCGGCTCTCGGACGTCGCGCAGACGGACCTCGTGGCCCACGGCACCACGTCCGACGCCGCGACCATCAAGGACACGGCCGTGGCCCAGCCGCTGATCGTCGGGTCCGGGCTCGTCTGCCTCTCCGCCCTGCTCGAGGGGTCCGACGGGTCCGACGTCGTCGGCGCCACGGCCGGACATTCGGTCGGCGAGGTCACCGCCGCCGCCGTGGCCGGAGTCCTCGCGGAGGTCGACGCCATGGCCTTCGTGCGCGAGCGGGGCCGCGGCATGGCCGAGGCCTCGGCCGCGGTGGCGACCGGCATGAGCGCCGTCGTCGGCGGCGACCCCGAGGAGGTCCTCACCACCCTGGAGTCGATGGGCCTCACCGCCGCCAACCTGAACGGCGCCGGCCAGGTGGTGGCCGCCGGCACGCTGGACCAGCTGGCCCGGCTGACCGAGGCCCCGCCCGCCCGGGCCCGGGTGATCCCCCTGCAGGTCGCCGGCGCGTTCCACACGCCGCACATGGAGCCCGCGGTGGAACGCCTGACCCGGTTCGCCCGCGACCTGGCGACGCGGAACCCCTCGGTGACCCTGGTCTCCAACGCCGACGGTGGCGTCGTCGGGAGCGGCGAGGAGGTGCTGCGCAGGCTGGTGCGGCAGGTGTCCAACCCGGTGCGTTGGGACCTGACGATGGACACGTTCGCCTCGATGGGGGTGAGCGCCCTGATCGAGATCCCACCGGCCGGGACGCTGGTCGGACTCGCCAAGAGGGGACTTCGCGGCGTGGAGACGCTGGCGCTGAAGACTCCCGACGACCTCGACCAGGCCCGTCGGATGATCCGCGACCATGGCGGTCCGCAGGACGCCGCCGCGACCGACGGACCCGCCCATCCCGCCCAGCCCCCGCTGCGCCAGCACCCCCAGGAGGACACCCCGTGACCGCTCCCCGTCCCGGCCGTCCCGCCCCCACCCTCGCCGGCCCGCAGGAGCTCCGGCACGCCCGGATCCTCGGCCTGGGCGGCTACCGCCCCGAGCGGGTCGTGACCAACGACGAGGTGTGCCGCTACATCGACTCCTCGGACGAGTGGATCCAGCAGCGATCCGGCATCGTCACCCGGCGGTTCGCGCGGCCCGACGAGACGGTCGTGGACATGGCCGAGGCCGCCTCCCGGCAGGCCATGGAGCGGTCAGGAGTGGCTGCCGACCAGATCGGCGCCATCATCGTCGCCACGGTGACCCACCCCTACCAGACCCCGGCCGCGGCCCCCGAGCTGGGCCACCGTCTCGGGATCCCCGACCCGGCCGCCTTCGACATCTCCGCCGCCTGCGCCGGCTACTGCCACGGCATCGCCCTGGCCAACGACATGGTCCGGGCCGGGACGGTGGACCACGTCCTCGTGGTGGGGGTGGAGAAGCTGTCCGACTTCACCGACAAGCACGACCGCGGTTCGGCCTTCATCTTCGGCGACGGGGCCGGGGCGGCCGTCGTCGGGGTCTCGGACACCCCGGGCATCGGCCCGACCCTGTGGGGCAGCCTCGGGGACAAGACCGACGTCATCACGCAGCGGGAGTCCTGGACCGAGCTGCGCCCCGCCATGGAGGACGCCCGCCGCAGCGAGGAGATCGCCTGGCCGTCCTTCGTCATGCAGGGGCAGACGGTCTTCCGGTGGGCGGTGTTCTCGATGGCGCAGGTGGCCATCGACACCGTGGCGGCCGCCGGCGTCACCACCGACGACCTGGACGCGTTCGTCCCGCACCAGGCCAACATGCGCATCACGGACGCGATGATCAAGGCGCTGAAGCTCCCGGAGCACGTCCCCGTGGCCCGGGACATCGCGGAGACGGGAAACACCTCGGCCGCCTCGATCCCGCTGGCGATGTCCCGCATGCTCGACGAGGGAGAGGCGGCGCACGGCGGGCTCGCCCTGCAGATCGGGTTCGGCGCCGGCCTCGTCTACGCCGCCCAGGTCGTGGTCATGCCGTGACCCCCCTGATCCCGACGGGGCGTGGCCGCGCCGCCACCGCGCACCCCCGACCCCACACCCAGACCACCCGAGGCCCGGCGGGAAGCACCCGGGCCACCCCCTCACCGAAGGAGCAGGACACATGGCCATGAGCGAGCAGGAGATCCTGGCGGGTCTCGCGGAGATCGTCAACGAGGAGACCGGGCTGGAGCAGGAGGAGGTCCAGATGGACAAGTCCTTCACCGAGGACCTGGACATCGACTCGCTGTCGATGATGACCATCGTGGTCAACGCCGAGGACAAGTTCGGCGTCCGCATCCCCGACGACGAGGTCAAGAACCTCACCCACGTCCGCGACGCCGTCACCTACATCGCCAACAACCAGGGCTGACCTGCCGAACCCGGCGCGGCCCACCAGCGGTCGCGCCGGGACCGCCCTCTCCCCGCCCGTGCCGGGCGGGCGTCCGTCCTCACCACCCCCACCCCGTCCCGTCGGCGGCACCGCCGCCCCGACCCGCCCCCGGAGGCCGTGCAGATGTCCCCCAGCCCCAGCCCGACCCCCCGCCGCGTCGTCGTGACCGGCCTGGGCGCCACCACACCCGTCGGCGGCACCGCCCCCGCCACCTGGGACGCCGTCCTGGCCGGCCGCTCCGGCGCACGCCCGATCCCGCAGGAGTGGATCGAGGAGCACGAGCTGCCGGTCACCTTCGCGGCCCAGATCCACACCTCTCCGGGCGAGACGTTGTCCAAGGTCGAGGTCCGTCGCAACGACCCCTCGGGGCAGTACGCCCTCATCGCCTCCCGGGAGGCCTGGGCGGACGCCGGCAGCCCCGAGATCGAGCCCGAGCGTCTCGGGGTGGCCGTCGGTTCGGGGATCGGAGGCGTGTGGACCCTGCTCGACCAGTGGGAGAACCTGCGCACCCGCGGTCCCCGCCGGGTGTTCCCGCTCACGGTCCCCATGCTCATGCCCAACGGCCCCGCCGCCGCGGTCTCCCTGGACCTGACTGCCCGGGCCGGGGCCCACTGCCCCGTCAGCGCCTGCGCCTCCGGCGCCGAGGGCATGGGTCTGGCGTTCTCGATGATCCGCTCGGGCCGCGCCGACATGATGGTCGCCGGAGGGACCGAGGCCGCCATCCACCCCCTGCCCATCGCCGCCTTCGCCGCGATGACCGCGCTGTCCGGCCGCAACGACGACCCCGAGCGCGCCTCCCGGCCCTACGACCTCGACCGGGACGGCTTCGTCATGGGCGAGGGTGCGGCCGTCATGGTGCTCGAGGCCGAGGAGCACGCGCTCGCCCGGGGGGCCCGCATCTACGCCGAGCTGGTCGGCGTGGGCATGTCGAGCGACGCCTACCACATCACCGCCGGTGAGCCCGATGGAGCCGGGGCTGCCAGGGCGATGGCCGAGGCCGTCGCCGACGCCGGCCTGGCGATGAGCGACATCGGTCACATCAACGCGCATGCCACCTCCACCCCGGTGGGCGACGCCGCCGAGGCCCGGGCGATCCGCCGGGCCTTCGGCGACCACGCCGACCAGGTCCCGGTGACCGCCACCAAGTCGATGACCGGACACCTCCTGGGGGCCGCCGGTGCCCTCGAGGCCGTCCTCACCGTGCAGACCCTGCACACCCGCCAGGTGCCGGCCACGATCAACCTGGACCGGCAGGACCCGCAGATCGACCTCGACGTCGTGACCGGGACGCCCCGGGCCCTGCCGGAGGGTGATCTGGCCGCGGTGAACAACTCCTTCGGCTTCGGTGGCGTGAACGTGGCGCTGGCCTTCCGCAGCCGCGGGTGAGACGCGCGGTGGACGGCGGGTAGGCTCGCCGTCCCATGCACATCCTCCGCGTCGCCAACTTCGTCAGCCCGACGTCCGGTGGCATCAAGACCGCGCTGCGGGCCTGGGGGGAGCACTACCGCCAGCTCGGGCACCAGGTCTCGCTCATCATCCCCGGACCTGGCCAGGAGATCAGCGTGGAGGCCCAGGGGACGGTGTACCGGGTTCCGGCGACCCCGGTCCCGGGGACCGGCTACTCGCTGATGTTCGACCGTCGCCGGCTCTCCCGCCTCATGGACGCCGTCGCGCCGGACGCGCTCGAGGTCTCCGACCGGTCGACGACGCGGTGGATGGGCCGCTGGGCACGGCGCCGCGGCATCGGTTCGGTGATGATCAGCCACGAGCACATGACGGGGATCCTCGTCCGCCGCACCCCCGTGCCCGAGGGCCCCGCGGTGTGGGCCGCCGACCTGATCAACCGCCGCAGCGCGCACGACTACGACGCGATCGTCTGCCCGAGCCGGTTCGCGGCGGAGGAGTTCCACCGCAACGGCATCGACGCGCGCGTCGTCCACCTCGTGGTCGACCTCGAGATCTTCCGCCCCGTGC
>DATISK010000111.1:0-4409 GCA_035581545.1 Ornithinimicrobium sp.
AGGCGGAGTGCCAGTGGTCCTCGAAGGCCAGCGGGGCCTCGAGGGCCTCGGCGGTGCGCTCCTCGCGGGCGTACACCACGAGGAGCGTGCCCAGGATCACCACGGCGGCCAGCGCTGCCGGGAAGAGGATGTTCCGCTCGCCCGCAGCGCGAGCGCGGCCGCCACCGGCCTTCGCAGCCCGTGCAACCTTCTTGTTCGAGGAGGCCTTGCCCATAGCGAAACGACGTTACAGGGCAGCTGTCACCGAGCGGTAAGCGAGGAGGAGCCCCTCGGCGGTCCGGAGGGGGGTGTAGGCCCGGGCCCGCTCGAGCCCGGCCTCGGCCATCGAGCGTCGCCACTCCGGGTCGTCGAGCACCCGGTGGACCTCCACGGCCAGCTGGGCGTCGTCCCCGTGGGCGATCACCGCACCTGCATCGCCCACGAGCTCCGGCGCCGCGCCGGCGTCGGCCACGACGACGGGGACGCCGCAGGCCATCGCCTCGAGCACCGGATGGGCGAAGCTGCCGTAGACGGCGGGGTACACGACGACCGCCGCGTGCTCGAACAGCGCCGATCGCACGGCCTCGGACACGCCCTCGAGGCGGACCACCCGCTCCTCGAGGTGCAGCTCGTCGATCGCCGCCTGGATCTGGCGCTCCGCCGGGCCCTCCCCCCCGATCAGGACGAGCGTGGTCTCCTTGTGGCGTGCTGCGAGGTGGCGCATGGCCCGCACCGCGACCAGGTGCTCCTCCTGGGGCCGGGTGCTGGCCGGCAGCAGGATGATCTTGCCGATGATCCCGCGGCGGGCCTTGATGTTCTCGATCGGCGCCGCATCACCGTGGGGTGGGAGCGGCCAGGGCACGACCGAGATGCGGGACTCCTCGGCGTGCAGGGTCTGGACGAGGCGATCGCGGACGAACGCGGACGGAACGATCACCGCAGCCGCCTGGGCGACGGCACGCGGGACCATCCGCCGGTGGTAGGCGACCCGGAGCCAGCCCACGCCACGCGGTCGCTCGAGGGGCGTGAGGTCGTGCACCGAGAGGATGCGGGGCACGTCGACCGAACCCGGGGCCGTGCCGCCGGCGTCGTGGAGGACGTCGAGCCGGGCCCGCCGCACCGCCAGGCGCAGCCAGCTGTGCTCGGCGACCACCCGCACCGGCGCCGACCCCGGCGGGAACGGGAAGGTGTGGGTCTCGAACGCCGCAGCCAGCGCCGGCCGCGCCTTGGCCAGGGAGCGGGAGGCGAACAGCACGATCTCGAGGTCGTCGGGCGGGCTGGCCCCGACGGCACCGAGCGAGTCGAGCAGGGCGTGGTCGGCGTGGTGGAGCTCGCGCGGGTCGATCCGGCACAGGTTCACCCCGACGCGCAACCGGGTCATGCCAGCACCTCCCGGTAGCCGGAGGCGGCCAGCTCGGCCGCCCGCGCCCACGTGCGCTCCTCGGCCCGCGCCGTGCCGGCGGCGACCAGGCGGGCTCGGAGGTCGACGTCGTCCAGCACGTCGGCGAGCGCGCCGGCGATGGCATCGGCGTCGCCGGGGTCGACCGCGAGCGCGGCTCCGCCGGCGGCCAGCTCGGCGGTGGCGGTGGCGGCCGAGGTCACCACCGGGCAGCCCAGCGCCATCGATTCGAGCACCGGGAGGCCGAAGCCCTCGAACAGGCTCGGATAGCAGGACGCGACCGCGCCGCGGTACAGGGCATCACGGGTCCGGACATCCACGAACCCCGTCATCGTCACGTTCCGCCCCGAAGTTGACAGATCTCTCGTCTCCCCCCAGCCGCTGGGGCCGATCAGCACGAGCTGGACGTCCTCGCGACCCATTCGATCCCAGGCCTGCAGCAGGCGGGGCAGGTTCTTCCGCGGCTCCAGCGTGCCCACGCAGACCACGTAGCGCTCGGGGAGCCCGAAGCGGGCCGCGGCCTCGGCGACGTCCTGCGGGCTCGGATCCGTGACGGTGCAGCCCCAGGGCACGAGCCGCAACCGGTCCCGCTCGATGCCGGCGGCCACGCAGTCCTCGAGCGTGGCCTGCGACGGCACCTGCACCTGCACCGCGTGCGCTCGGGTGAGGGTGAGCGCACGGTGGAAGAACCGTCGACCCTGCCGGCTGAAGAGCTCGGGGAAGTGCAGGAAGGCGAGGTCGTGGACCGTGACCACCAGTGGTGCGGCGCTGGCGGGGATGGCGCCGCCCACGGCGTGGCAGACGTCGACGGGCCCGGTGGCCCGTTCGACCCGGGGGCGGCGCAGCGCGTGCCAGGACTCGCGGAGGAGGTGCCCGGGCAGCGGCAGCTGGTGGACCGGGACCGTGGGCCGCCAGCTCGGGGGCGGTGGGCCCGCGTGGCGGGCGGCGACCCCGACCACGTCGACGTCGGGTCGCGCATCGAGCGCGCCGGCCAGGTCGATCATGGTGCGCGCCGTGCCGCCCGGGACCTCGGCCCAGCACTGCTCCAGGGGGATCGCGACGCGCATCGGGGCGAGTCTCGCACCCCACCTACACTCCGTCCTCCATGCGCGTCCTGCTCGACGCCCGGCCGCTGCCGGGCCACCGCCTGGGCGTGGCCCAGTACGTGCTGCGCCTCGCCGAGCACGCCGCCCGCCAGGTGGACCTCGAGGTGCTCGCCAAGGCCAGCGACGAGGCGGACCTCCCCCCCTCCGTGCACGTGTCGCGCGACCTGCCCCGCCCCCTGCGCCTCGCAGTGGAGATGGCCCTCGACGGCCGCCGGGTGAACCGTCTGGCCCCCGACGTGTTCCACGGCGTGCACTACACGCTGCCCCGCGGCCTGCGGGTGCCGGCCACGGTGACGGTCCACGACGCCACCATGCTGACCATGCCCGAGGTGCACGAGACCAGCAAGCGGCTGTTCTTCCAGCGGGCCATCCCGGCTGGCATCGCCCGGGCCGACCAGGTCATCTGCGTCTCCGAGTCCGCCCGCCAGGGCGCCATCGAGCACGCCGGCGCCGATCCGGCTCGCACCCACACCGTCCCCCTCGCCGTCGACCACGACCGGTACCGCCCCTCCGAGGGCGACCGCCCCGCGGCGGTGCGCTCGATCTGCGACGGCCCGTACCTGCTGTGGGTCGGCGCACTCGAACCCCGCAAGGACGTGCCCACCCTCATCCGGGCGTTCGAGCTGCTCGCCGGCGAGATCCCCCACCACCTCGTGCTGGTCGGTCCCGACGCCTGGGGGGCCGAGGTCATCACCGACCGCATCGCCGCCTCGCCCGTGCGCGACCGCATCGTGCGCACCGGCTGGATCAGCGAGGACACCAAGGCCGACCTGTACCGCCACGCCGACGCCTTCGTCTACCCGTCGCTGGCCGAGGGCTTCGGGCTGCCCGTGCTCGAGGCGATGGCCTGCGGCACGCCCACCGTCACCACCACCGGGTCGGCTCCGGAGGAGGTCGCGGGCGACGCCGCCCTCACCGTCCCCCCGGGCGACGCCGAGGCCCTGGCGGCGGCCATCCGGCGAGCGCTCGGCGAGGAGGCCGCCCGCCTGCGCGTTGCGGGTCCGGCACGCGCCGCCCGCTACACCTGGGAGGACACCGCCAGCCGAACCGTCGAGGTCTGGAGACGCGCGTGCGCGTGACCGCGATCATCGTCAACTACAACTCCGCTCCCGACATCTTCGAGTGCCTGGACTCGCTGCGGGCGAGCGAGCACCCCGTCGAGCTGGTCGTGGTCGACAACGCCTCCACCGACGGCAGCCCCGACCAGCTCGCCGCCCTGGACGACGTGCACCTGATCCGCTCGGCTCGCAACGTCGGCTTCGGTGGGGGCGTGAACCTCGGCGTGCGCACCGTCGACCCCGACGGCGCCATCCTGCTCGTGAACCCCGACGCCACCCTGGCTGCCGACGCGGTGTCGCACCTGGTGGCCACGCTCGAGGCCCGGCCGCTGGCCGCTGCGGTCGGTCCGCTCGTCGCCAACCCCGACGGGACGGTGCAGCCCTCCAAGCGGATCTTCCCCAGCTGGACCCAGGCGGCCATGCACTCCACCATCGGGGTGTTCTGGCCCGGCAACCCGGGGACCCGCGCGTACGTGTGCGCCGACGCCCCCGAGGACCGCCCCAGCCAGGTGGGTTGGCTCTCGGCCTCGGTGCTGCTCATCCGGGCCGACGCCTTCCGCGACGTCGGCATGTTCGACGAGCGCTTCTTCTTCTACGTCGAGGACCTCGACCTGTGCCGTCGCTTCGCCGACGCCGGCCGGGAGCTGTGGTTCGAGCCCCGGGCCGAGGCGGTGCACGCGTGGGGCGGCAGCACCCGCAAGCCCACCAAGCAGCTGGGGCAGCACCACACGCACCTGTTCCGCTACGTCCGCAAGCACTCCCACGGCTGGCGGTCGGCGAAGCTGCCGATCGTCGCGCTCGGCCTGGCTGCCCGCTTCGTGCTGCTGTTCGCCCGCATGAAGCTGCTGGGTCGGCGGCTGCCCGCCC
>DATISK010000112.1:0-9778 GCA_035581545.1 Ornithinimicrobium sp.
CGGCCGCGGCGGGGGTATGCCGTGGTCCGGCCGGGGCGGCCCAGGCGGGCGCCCCGTCGGTCCGGGCGGCGAGCTCCGCGGTCCGGGCGGCCTCCACGGCCGGTGCGCGCCGCTCGAGCTCGGCCCGGTCGGCCCGGAAGACCGTCCAGTGGTAGGCGGACAGCAGCGAGGTGGTCGCCAGGATGCCGAGGGCGAACCGGATGCTGCGCATCGTCTCGGTGTCGATCCCGCCGGCCAGGGCGTCCTCGAGGATCAGGAAGACGAGCGTGATGAGGGCGACGACCGCGGCGACGCCGGAGACGCCGAAGAGGACCAGGAGGTAGGTCCGGCGCGTGGGGGAGGCCAGCTCGCCCGCGGGGTCGGCGACCCGGGCGCGCTGCGCCAGCCGCCAGTGCCACCACCACACCGGCAGACCGACGGCGAGCAGGACGAGGGCGGCCAGCAGGGCGTTGAGGGCGCCGCCCCCGACGACGAGGTCGCTGCCGGCGGCGATCGCCTCGACCAGGGTGACGATGACCATCACCAGTCCCGCGGACGCGGCCAGCAGGCCGATCGCGGCCATGACGTACTCGTAGACCCGACGCACCTCGGTGCGGGCCGCAGCACGACCGGCGCCGAGGACCTCCTGGTGGTACCACCACACGAGCAGGCCGACCACGACCGCACCGGCCAGGTCGGGCGCGGCGGCGAAGTGGTCGCGGGCGGTCGTGGCGCTGGGGTCCCCCAGGAGCCAGACCAGCACGTCGTAGCCCAGCACGCTCAGCGCGACGATCGCGGTGAGCAGCCCGCCGCCCACCCCGGCGAGCAGGACGAGCACCAGCCATCCGGTGGTGCGCGGCCCCCGGGCGACGTCCAGCACCCAGTAGACGCCCCAGACGAGCGCGCCGACCACGAAGGTGACGGCGGGACGCAGGAGGCCGTCGACGCTGCTGCCGACGATCGACTCGCCCGCCAGCCCGGTCAGCAGGTCCAGGCTCGCCGCGACGAGCGCCCCGAGCCCGGCGGCCGCGGTGGCCAGCCCGACCAGGGAGCCCAGCAGGGCGAGCGGGTGCAGGTGGCTGCGCGGGGTGCCCCGCCTGCCCCACCAGTGGTGCCCGGCCCACACGAGCGTCCAGACGACGGCGGTCGCCAGGCTGCTGCTGCGGTAGGCCTCCACGCCCAGCAGCATCGTCAGGGTCTGGTGCCAACCGACCATCGCCACGACGAGCGAGACCAGGCCGACCAGGGTCAGGTATGCCGCCCAGCCGAGCGAGCGCAGCTCGCGGGGGTCGGCGCCGGCCCGGCGGACCGTCCACCACGCCAGCAGCGCCCACAGGGGCAGCGCGATGAGGGTGAAGGCCAGCTGGAGCGCCAGTCCGGTGTCGTCGCCGACGAGCACCGGGTCCGGGTCGAACAGCCGGCCCAGGAGGCCGGCGACACCGGCAGCGGCGGCGAACAGCAGCCCGGCGAGCAGGAGGAACTGGAAGAAGCGGCGCACCGACTGGCCGCCGCCCTCGGGGGCCTGCGGGTCGGGCTGCCCGGAACGCCGTCGCACGACCATGACGACGGCGACGACGATCCCGGCGAGGACGGCCAGCGGGACCAACGAGCCGAGGATGCCGAGGATCATGGCCGCACCCCTTCGGGGAGGTTGCAGTTGAACATCGGCCACGGGGCGCCCGTGATGACCCACCCGCTCCCGGGGTCGGCCAGCCGGAACACCTCCTCCTGCGTCCACTCGCTCCCGCCGAACGGGGCGCTGTCGGTGTGCACCAGCTCGATCCGGACCGTCGCGCTGTCTCCGTCGACGTCGGTCGAGCGCAGCACCACCCGGGCGTCCCGCTCCAGGAAGGCCATCTCCAGGTCCTCCACGGTGCACTCGCCGTCCGGGTCCAGGTGGGCGGCCGCGGCGTCCAGGTCACGGGCGAAGACGTCGGTGACGTACTGCTGGACCACCGCCTCCGGAGATCCCTCCGGCAGCTCGGCGCGCGGCCGGTTCGCCGAGAGCACCCCGGCGACCACCGCCAGGAGCACCAGCACCGCCACCGCGATCGCGAGGACCTTCCCGGCCCGACCGTTCATACCTCCAGCGTCCCACCGCGCTGACCTGCGGTACAGCGTCGCGGGTGTGACCTGGGACACGGTGCGGGATGAGCCCCGTCCCGCACCGGGTCGAGGGGCGGGGACGAGCCGCGCGCGGCCCCGGTCGCGGTGCCGGCCCGACTCAGCCCACGGCCGCGATCGGCGCGCCCGCGGGCGTGCCCGAGCCGTCCCGCTTGTCGTTGGTCTCGGGCAGGTCGACCGGGACGCCGTTGCCCGAGGCCGCCCGCGGCGGGGCGGCCCCGGCCCAGGCGAGCACGAGGGCGTCCTCGCCGCGGAGGAAGCGGTGGCAGCGCACGCCGCCGGTGGCGCGGCCCTTGGGCGGGTAGGCCCACATGTCGGTCACCTTGACCGAGCCGGTCTGGGTCCCGGGCGGTGTTCCGGCGCTGCCGGCGACGGTGACGACGACGTTCTCCTGCCCCGGCTCGACGACGGTGAAGGAGACGACCGACGCACCGGGCGAGACCTTGACCCCGGCCACCCCGCCCCCGGTGCGGCCCTGCGGCCGCACGCCCGAGGCGGGGTAGTGCAGCAGGTGGGCGTCGGAGGTCACGAAGACCAGCGACTCCTCGCCGGTGGCCAGCTCGACGGCCCCGACCACCCGGTCGCCGTCCTTGAGCGAGATCACCTCGAAGGAGTCCTTGTTGCCCGGGTAGTCGGGGTTGACCCGCTTGACGACCCCCTGGGCGGTGCCGAGCGCCAGGCCGGGGCCCTCGCCGCCCAGCGTGCACAGCGTCAGCGGGCTCTCGTCGGGCGGGAGGTCGACGAACGCGCTGAGCGGGACCCCGCCCGAGAGCGACGGCGCGTCGGCGGTCGGCGGCACGGTCGGCAGCTCCACGACCGACAGCCGAACCACGCGGCCCGCCGAGGTGACCAGCCCGACCTCGCCCCGGGCCGTGGCCAGCACCTCGGCGACCATGACGTCGTGCTTGGACCGGCGGCCCCCGGTGCCCAGCGGCTCGGCCGTCGTGGTGCGGGCGAGCAGGCCGGTGGAGGAGAGCAGCACCCGGCACGGGTCGTCGGCGACCTCCAGCCCGGCCCCGCCCCGGGCGGCCTGCGCGCCGGCGCCCGCGGACGGCATACCCGCCTGCCCGTCCGACTCGAGCAGCACGGTCCGGCGCGGGGTGCCGTGCTCCTTGGCGACCTCGGCGAGCTCGTCGGAGACCTGCCGGCGCAGCAGCGCCTCGTCGGCCAGCAGCGCCTCGAGCAGCTCGATCTGGCGCAGCAGCTCGTCGCGCTCGGACTCCAGCTCGATCCGGGAGAACTTGGTCAGGCGGCGCAGCTGCAGGTCCAGGATGTGGTTGGCCTGGATCTCGGAGAGGTCGAAGACCTGCATGAGGCGGGTGCGGGCGGTGCCGACGTCCTCGGCGGCCCGGATGAGCTGGATGACCTCGTCGATGTCCAGGATCGCGACGAGCAGGCCCTCCACCAGGTGCAGCCGGTCCTGCTTCTTCCCCAGGCGGTGCGCGGTGCGCCGCCGCACGACGTCGGTGCGGAAGTCGACGTAGACCTGGAGCAGCTGCTTCAGGCCCAGGGTGCGGGGCTGCCCGTCGACCAGCGCGACGTTGTTGATCCCGAAGGACTCCTCCATCGGCGTCATCCGGTAGAGCTGCTCGAGCACGGCCTCGGGGTTGAACCCGGTCTTGATCTCGATGACCAGGTGCAGGCCCTTGGTCCGGTCGGTGAGGTCGACGATGTCGGAGATGCCCTGCAGCTTCTTGGACTGCACCAGCTGCTTGACCTTCTCGATGACCTTCTCCGGGCCGACGAGGTAGGGCAGGTCGGTGACGACGATGCCCTTCTTGCGCGGGGTGACGTTCTCGATCCGCGCCGTGGCCCGGGTGCGGAAGGACCCGCGGCCGCTCTCGTAGGCGTCGCGGACGCCGTCCAGGCCCACGATCCGCCCGCCGAGCGGCAGGTCCGGGCCGGGCACGAAGCGCATCAGCGCCTCCAGGTCGGCCTCCGGGTGGGCGATGAGGTGGCGGGCGGCGCCGACCACCTCGACGAGGTTGTGCGGCGGCATGTTCGTGGCCATGCCGACCGCGATGCCGGAGGCGCCGTTGACGAGCAGGTTGGGGAAGGCCGCCGGCAGCACCTCGGGCTGGTAGAGCTGGTCGTCGTAGTTGGGGACGTAGTCGACGGTGCTCTCGTCCAGGCCGGTGGTCATCAGCAGCGCCGCCGGGGCCATCCGCGCCTCGGTGTAGCGGCTGGCGGCGGGCCCGTCGTCCAGCGAGCCGAAGTTGCCGTGCCCGTCGACCAGCGGCAGGCGCATCGTGAACGGCTGCGCCATCCGCACCATCGCGTCGTAGATCGCGGTGTCCCCGTGCGGGTGGTACTTGCCCATCACCTCACCGACCACGCGCGAGCACTTCACGTGCGCCTTGTCGGGGCGCAGCCCCAGCTCGTCCATCGCGAAGAGGATGCGGCGCTGCACCGGCTTCAGGCCGTCCCGGGCGTCCGGCAGGGCCCGGGAGTAGATCACCGAGTAGGCGTACTCCAGGAAGGCCCCCTCCATCTCCGTCTGGACGTCGATCTCGACGATCTTCTCCTCGACGTCGAACAGGTCGCTGTCCTGCGGGCGCTTGCGGCGGGCCATGGGGGTGCGGGCGCTCCTTGCTCTGCCGCGTCCGGCGGCGGGGTGGTCGGGGGACCGCCCCAGGGTATGCGGTGCGCCCGGGTGGGCCACGGAGGCGCGGCGCGGCGGGAGACGCCTCGCCCGGCCCCGGCCGGGCCTATGGTGGCGCGGTGTCCCGACGCGCGAGCCTGCTGACGATCCTCGCGGTCGTCCTCGTCGCGCTCAACCTGCGGGGGGCGATCGCCGCCGTGCCCCCGGTGCTGGAGGACCTGCGGTCGGCGGTCGGCCTGACGACGGCCCAGGCAGCGCTGATGACGAGCCTGCCGGTCCTCCTCTTCGCCCTCGCCGCCCCGCTGGCCGCGCGCCTCGGACGCCGGCTCGGCCCGGGGCGGGCGGTCCTCGTCGGCCTGGCCCTCATCGGCGCCGGCACCCTGGTGCGCGTCCTGGGCGGCCCGGTCGTGCTGCTCGTCGGCACCGCGGTCGTCGGCCTGGGCATCACCGTGGGCAACGTGCTCGTGCCGGTCGTCATCAAGCGCGACTTCGCCCACCGGGCCAGCCGGGTGACCGGGTTCTTCACGGCCACCCTCGCCGTCGGCGCCGCGCTGACCTCGGCCCTGACCGTGCCGCTGGCCCAGCTCCTGGGCTGGCGGGGCGCCCTGGCCCTGTGGTTCGTCCTCGTGCCGGCCGCCGGGATCAGCTGGTGGCGGCACGTGGTCCGGCGGGAGCGCGGCCCAGCGGCGGGAGCCGCCGCGGGAGCGACGCACGGGGGGAACGTGCCGCGGTCCCCCGGGGCACCGCATACCCCCCTGGCCCCGTCCGCCCACGACGACCGCTTCGTCTGGCGGCTGCCGATCGCCTGGGCCCTGGCGTTCGCGCTGGGCAGCCAGTCGGCGCTCTACTTCTCCCTCACGACCTGGCTGCCGACGATCCTCGTCGACCGGGCCGGGGTGACGCACGCCGTCGGGGGGACGGCGATGGCGCTCTACCAGATCACGGCCATCCCGACCGCCCTGACCATCGCCAACGTCGCCCGGATGCGGCCGCGGCAGGGGTGGATCGGCGTGCTCATCGCCCTGGCCTGGACGATCATGGTCGCCGGTCTGCTGCTCGCTCCGGGTGCGTGGGCGCTGTGGTCGGTGGTGGGCGGCCTCGCCCAGGGGGCGGGCTTCACCTACGCGCTGACGCTCATCGTGCTCCGGGGCCGGGACGAGCACGTCGTGCGTGCGCTCAACGCGATGGCGCAGCTCGTGGGCTACACCATCGGAGCAGCCGGCCCCATCGCCGTGGGCTGGCTCGCCCAGACCACCGGCGGGTGGGTGGCTCCGGGGCTGCTGCTGGTCGGGCTGGCCGTGTCGCTGGGCACGAGCAGCCTGGTCGCCGGGCGCGACGTGGTGGTCGAGGCGCGGGACCGCGCGGCCTGAGACCCCGGCCGGACCCAGCCTCTAGCCGATCGCGTTGGGGTGCCGGCTGAGCGCCTCGACCTGGGTGGTGATCCAGGCGAACATCGGCAGCCCGGAGACGCACGCGTGCAGCTCCTCGTGGTCGGCCACGTCGAAGAGGCAGTAGTTGGCGAAGTGTCCCGAGACCCGCCAGATCGCGGCGATCTTCCCCTCGTGCTGCAGCCTCTGGCTGTACTCCTTCTCCGCGGCGACGAGCCGCTCCCGCAGGAGGGGGTCGAGGTCAGGGGGCAGGTTCACCTGCATGCGGACCATGTAGAGCACGTCGTTCGTCCTTTCCGCTGGTGGTGCGGACGGGGGGTGGCGCCGGGGGATCCGGCCCACCCCCTGTCCGGTGTCTCAGGCGACGGTGGTCGACGCCGGGGTGTGGTCCGAGGCCGGGTCCAGGACGAAGGAGTACTCCATCGACCGGCGGCCCTCGCCGGCGTCCTGCGGGTCGAGCATCAGCTCGGGCTTGACCGCCGAGGCGATGTCGTCCTCGTTGTGCGGGTCGCCCGGGAAGTACAGCTGGGCGGTGAGCAGCTCGTGGCCGGGCGCGGACACCTTGACGTGCAGGTGCGCCGGGCGCCAGGCGTGCCAGCCGGCGGCGGCGATGAGCCGGCCGCACGCCCCGTCGGTGGGGATCTGGTAGGGCGCCGGCTCGACCGTGTCGATCTCGAAGCGGCCCTCCTCGTCGCTGGTGAAGGAGCCACGCAGGTTCCACCCGGGGATGCCGGGGGCGAACTGGGAGTAGAAGCCGTCGGCGTCGGCGTGCCACAGCTCGACCTTCGCGCCGCCCAGCGGGCTGCCGTCGGTGGAGGTGACCTGGCCGGTCCAGTGCAACGGGGTGCCCGGCTCGTCCGCACGCATCGGGATGGTGCCGCGGGCACCCTGCTCGGGGGCGTCCGGGACGTAGTACGGGCCCTCGATGGAACCCTTCGACCCCTCCCGGTGGGAGGTGTTGACGTCCTCGACGACGTGCTCGACCCACACGTCGAGGAAGAGCGGCCACTCGCCGTCCTCGCCGACCTGGATCAGCCACGCCTTGAGCGCGTCGTACTCCTCGTAGGTCATCTCGTGCCTGCGGATGACGTCGTGGAGGGCGGCGAGCGCGTCGCCGGCCAGGGCGTCGACCCGCTCCTGGGAGACCTGGAGGCCGGCGTGCTGCTTCTTGCGGAACGACTCGGTGGCGCTCTGGCCCGAGGCGCGGGCGCTGGCGTCGGTCCCGTCCGTGTGGACGCTGTTCTCGGTCATCGTCGTGCTCCTTCGCGTGAATCGGTGATGACGGTCGGTCGGACGCTCAGGCGTCCTGCCGGTAGCGGGCCAGCTTGTCGGCGTCGACGTGCAGGCCCAGCCCGGGGGCGGTGGGGGCGGCCATCCGGCCGCCGGTGATGGTGAGCGGCTCGACCAGCAGGTCGTCGCTCATGTCGAGGAAGTTGGACAGCTCGGCGGCGCGGACCGAGGTGGACGCGTGCGCGGCGGCGAAGGTGACCGAGGCGAGCGTGCCGACCTGGCCGTCGATCTGGTTGCCGACGACGACCTCGACCCCCAGGCCCTCGGCCAGGTGCAGCACCCGCTGGGACTCCGAGAAGCCGGTGCGGGCGGTCTTGATCGAGACCGCGGTGGCCGACCCGCCCAGGATCTCGCGGGTGACCTCGGCCGGGCGGGTGGCGCTCTCGTCGGCGACGAAGGGCACCGGGCAGCGCTGGACCAGCCAGCGCCGGCCCAGCACGTCGTCGGCGGGGTTGAGCTCCTCGGCCAGCGTCAGCCCCAGGTCGGCCATGTCGGCCATCGCCCGGGCGGACTCCGAGGCGGTCCACCCGCGGTTTCCGTCGACGTAGAGCTCGACCTCCTCGCCGAAGGCCTCCCGGAGGGCGCGCACGACCGCCACGTCCAGCTGGTAGGGGTGGCGGCCGACCTTGACCTTGAACGTGGTGATGCCGTGCTGGTCGCGCATCCGCGCCGCCTCGTCGACCATCACCTGCGGGTCGTCGAAGCCGAGCATGTGGCTGACCCGGACGGACTCGGCATACCCCCCGAGGAGGCGGTGCACCGGCTGGCCGAGGAGCTGCCCCGCGGCGTCCCAGGTGGCCATGTCGAGGGCGGCCTTGGCGGTGGGGTTGCCGATCGTGCGGTGCAGGCGGGCGCGGTGCAGCTCGCGGTCCAGCACGGAGGTGCCGACGAGGGCCGGGCCGAAGAGCTGGTCGACGACGGCGACGATCGAGGACTGCGTCTCGCCGTAGGTGAAGGGTCGTGGCGGGGCCTCGGCCTGGCCGACGACCCCGGCCGTGGTGTGCACCCGGAGGAGGACGTGCTCGGCGGTGCGCACCTCGCCGGAGGCGAAGCGAAGCGGCTTGCGGTAGGGGATCGCGAACGGGACCGCCTCGACGCGGGTGATCGTCAGGTCGCCGGCGGCGGCGTCCTGCAGCTCACGGACGGGGGTGGTGGCCGGGGCGGTCACGGGGTCTCCTCGACGGGTGCGGGGTGGGCGAGCGGGTCGTGCGGCACGAGGTCGTGGGTGTGCAGCGCCTCCAGCAGGCGGGTGACCACCGGGCGCCGGCGGCCGGCGGCCCACGCGAGGGCGAGGTCCAGCCGTCGGTCGGAGTCCACCGGCCGGAAGACGACCCCGTCCAGGTTGAGCGCGGAGGCCGACTCCGGCACCAGGGCGACCCCCAGGCCCGCGGCGACGAGGGCCACGGTGGTGGAGGTCTCGGTGACCTGGTGGGCCCGGCGCGGGACGAACCCGGCGTCCTGGCAGGCGTCCATCACGGCGCGGAGCACCACGGACCCGGTGTGGTCGGCGTAGGTGATGAAGGTGTCGCCCGACAGGGCGGCGAGCGGGACGGGAGCCGCGGCGGGCCCGGCCCCGGCGGGCCCGGCCCCGGCGGACCCGGCCGCGGGGTGGTCGACCGGCAGGGCTGCGAGCAGACGCTCCCGGGCGACGACGACGTGGTCCAGGTCGGGGGAGCCGGTCGGCAGGCGCAGCACGCCCACGTCGAGCTGGTCCTCGAGCAGGGCCTGCTCCTGCTCGGGGGTCAGCATCTCGGTGCGCACCTGCAGACTCACGTCGGGCATGGCCTCCGCGGCGGCGCGGGCGAGGGCCGGCAGGAAGCCGTAGGTGGCCGACCCCGTCACCCCGAGACGCAGGGTGCCGGAGCGTCCGTCGGCCGTCGCACGGGCGGCCAGGGCCGCGTCGGCGAGCCGCTCGGTGACCGCCCGGGCGCGGGCGGCATACACCTCGCCGGCGGGGGTGAGCGAGACCGACCGGGTCGTGCGCAGCAGCAGGTCCACGCCGAGCTCCCGCTCCAGCTGACGCACCGACTTGGAGACGGCCGGCTGGGCCAGGTGCAGCTGCTCGGCGGCCCGGCCGAAGTGCAGGGTGTCGGCCACCGCGAGGAAGCAGCGCAGGTGTCGCGTCTCGACGTCCACGATGCCCTCCTGTCGTCCGTCGTCCGGTTCCTGTCGACGGTACGGGGGTCGGACTGCGGTGGCAAGAACAGATAGTGTGCTATTGATTACTGGAAGTGATAGATGTTGGTGCGGCGACCCCGACGAGCCGGGATCCGGCGTGCCAGACTCGCGACATGAGGGGCCAGGACCGGGCTGCGCGGCTGTCCGCGACCGTCTCGTGGACGGTCCTGCCGGCCGGGCCGGGCACCCGGTCCCTGCGCTGGGCCACCCACCTGGG
>DATISK010000113.1:0-3229 GCA_035581545.1 Ornithinimicrobium sp.
GGCCGGGCTGCTGACGCCAGGGGGGCCGACCCACCTGTTCCCGGCCGCCGGCGACGTCGCCGGCGCCGACCCGGACGACCTGCCGGGGATGCCCGCGGCCCGCCGACGCACCCTCCTGGCGCTCGCGGCGGCCCTGGCCGACGGGCGGATCGACCTGGGACCGGGAGCATCCTGGGACGACGCCCGCACCAGGCTCGCGGCGGTCCCCGGCGTGGGACCCTGGACGGTGGAGACCGTCGCGCTGCGTGCCCTCGGCGACCCGGACGCCTTTCCGGCGAGCGACCTCGACGTCCTGCGGCGGTCGGCGCGAGCCGGGCTGGGCGCCACCCCAGGCGCCCTCACCGAGCGTGCCCGGGCCTGGCGTCCCTGGCGGGGGTATGCCCTGCAGCTGCTCCGAGCGTCGGTCCAGGGGGCTCCCGCCACCACCCCCCGGGCCGACGGTGACCCTGCCCGCTCCTCCGACGGACCGACCCCCGACCTGACCGCCGAATTCACGCACCCCACGCACCCCACGGAGCGACGATGACCCCGACGACGACCCCCACCCCGACGACGACCCCCACCCCGACCACGACCCCCACCCCGACCACGACCACCCACGTCCTGCTCGACGGACCCCTCGGGCCGCTGCGCCTGGTGAGCGACGGGGAGCACCTGACGGGGGTCTACTTCGAGACCCACCGGCACGCGCCCGCCGACCTGGGCACCGCGGTCGAGGTGGCGGACGCGGTCCCCGTGCTGCGGGCCGCCGCGGAGCAGCTGACCGACTACCTCGAGGGTCGACGCACGGGTTTCGACCTGTCCGTCCGGGCCCCCGGCACCCCGTTCCAGCGGCGGGTGTGGGACGCCCTCACGCTGATCCCCTACGGCCAGACCTGGTCCTACGGGCAGCTGGCCGCCCACATCGGGCAGCCGGGGGCCGCGCGGGCCGTCGGGCTGGCCAACGGACGCAACCCCGTCTCGGTCGTCGTGCCCTGCCACCGCGTGGTCGGCAGCGCCGGGGCCATCACCGGCTACGGCGGCGGGGTGGACCGCAAGCAGGCGCTGCTCGACCTCGAGGCACGGGTCGCCGGGAGCGCGCTGTTCTGACCGGACCACCGGTGGCGGCGGATACCCTGTCGGGGTGAGTCAGACGCCCCAGCCCCAGGCCCTGGAGTCCGAGGTCCCCGAGGTCGACGTGCCCGAGCAGATGCGGGTCCGCCGCGAGAAGCGGGCCGCCATGCTGGAGGCAGGGGTGGACCCCTACCCCGTGTCCGTGCCGGTCACGCACGCCCTGGCCGAGGTGCGGGGCCGGTGGGACCACCTGGGGGCCGGCGAGGAGACCCAGGACCACGTGGGCGTGTCCGGGCGGGTCGTCTTCGTGCGCAACACGGGCAAGCTGTGCTTCGCCACGCTGCAGGCCGGTGACGGCACCCGCCTGCAGGCGATGCTCTCCCTCGCCGAGGTGGGCCAGGAGGCGCTCGACCGCTGGAAGCAGTGGGTGGACCTGGGCGACCACGTCTTCGTCCACGGCCGGGTGATCTCCTCCCGGCGGGGCGAGCTGTCGGTGATGGCGGACGAGTGGCGGATGGCCTCCAAGGCGCTGCGCCCGCTCCCCGTGCTGCACAAGGACCTGTCCGAGGAGCAGCGGGTGCGGCAGCGCTACGTCGACCTGGTCGTGCGCGAGGAGGCCCGGCAGATGGTGCTCGACCGGGCCGCCGTCACCCGGGCCGTGCGCAGGGTGCTGGAGGGGGACGGCTACGTGGAGGTGGAGACGCCGGTGCTGCAGGCCGTGCACGGCGGTGCGGCAGCCCGTCCCTTCCGCACGCACCTCAACGCCTTCGACATGCCGATGACCCTGCGGATCGCCCTGGAGCTCTATCTGAAGAAGGCCGTGGTCGGTGGGGTGGAAAAGGTCTACGAGCTGGGCCGCATCTTCCGCAACGAGGGAATCGACTCCACGCACAGCCCGGAATTCACCATGCTGGAGGCCTACGAGGCCCACGGAGACCAGTACTCCATGGCCGAGCTGATGAAGCGGATGATCCTGGCCGCCGCGGATGCCGTCGGAGGCCGTCGCATTTCCACGCCGGCGGGGATGGTCGACCTGGACGGGGAATGGCGCTGGCTCTCCTTCTACGAAGGTCTTTCCCAGGCTCTCGGACAACCCGTGGACGTGCGCACCTCCCGCGACGAGATGGTCGCGCTGGCCCAGCGCCACGACATTCCGGTCCGGCCCGACCACAACGCCGGGCGCATCGCCATGGACATCTTCGGCGACCTCGTGGAACCCACCCTGCTGCAGCCCACCTTCGTCCACGACTATCCCGAGATCGCCCAGCCGCTGGCCCGGCAGCACCGCACCCACGACGGGCTGGTGGAGGCGTGGGACCTGATCATCGCCGGCGTCGAGCGGGGCACCGCGTTCACCGAGCTGATCGACCCCGAGATCCAGCGCCGGCGCCTCATGGAGCAGTCGCTGCTGGCGGCGGGGGGAGACCCGGAGGCCATGCAGCTGGACGAGGACTTCCTGCGCGCCCTGGAGTATGCCGCTCCTCCCATGGGAGGACGGGGCATGGGGCTGGACCGGGTGCTCATGCTGCTGAGCGGTGCCGGCATCCGCGAGACCATCCTGTTCCCGTTCCTGAAGCCGGAGGCGTGATGTCCTCCTTCCTCCAGGACAGCTGGATGGTGCTGGCCGCACTCATTCCCTCGGCGGGCCTGCTCTTCCTCTTCTGGGTCATTCTCAAGCACCTCGTCGAGGGCGACCGGCGGGAACGCGCCGCCCTGCGCCGGTGGGAGGCCGAGCAGGATGAAAAGGCGGTCAATAGTCCCACCGGTCCCACCGCCGAGGACTGACCCTCCTTTCCGTCACGACAATCCACAGGAACTTACCCTGGGGGTGAATTGTTGGGTACAGTTGTGCACGTGCCGCGATCCCTGTCCGGCGCATCACGACAATCACCAGGAGAACGCCTATGGTTCAGCGTGTGCAGGTCATTCTCGAGGACGACATCTCCGGCGGCGAGGCCACGGAGACGGTTGAGTTCGCCCTCGACGGGGTGACCTACGAGATCGACCTCAACGACGAGAACGCAGCCAAGCTGCGGGACGACCTCGCCAGGTGGATCGGCGAGGCCCGTCGGGCCGGCGGCCGCCGCCAGACCCGTCGTCGTGGGGCGGCCGGCTCCGGCTCCGGCACCTCAGCCAAGGCCGACGAGCTCGCCAAGATGCGCGAGTGGGGCCGGGA
>DATISK010000114.1:0-8697 GCA_035581545.1 Ornithinimicrobium sp.
TCGACGCTGACGCGCCGGCAGATGGACCTCAACGCCGACATGCACACCCGGATGACGGAGCGGTTCAACGTCGGGGGCGCCCTGCTGGTGCGACTCTTCGGCCGGCCCGTCGAGGAGGACTCTGGGTCTGCCGTGCGCGCCCGGGGGGTGCGCGACGCCGGTGTGTCGATCGCGGTCAACCGGGTCGTCTTCATGGCGGGCCTCGGCCTGGTCGCCTCACTGGCGACCGCCCTCGTCTACGGCATGGGCGGTCTGATGGCGGTCGCGGGCGAGCTCACGGTCGGCACCCTCGTGGCGATGGCGGCCCTGCTGTCCCGGCTGTACGCACCGCTCACCGCCCTGTCCAACGTCAGGGTGGACATCATGACGGCGCTCGTCAGCTTCGAGCGGATCTTCGAGGTGCTCGACCTGCAGCCCCTGGTCCGGGAGGCCGACGACCCGGTCGACATCCCGGCCGGTCCGGTCGGGGTGACCCTGGAGGGCGTCTCCTTCGCCTACCCCGCCGCCGACGAGGTGTCCCTGGCCTCCCTGGAGCAGCGGCCGGAGGCGGAGAGCCTCGACGGGCGCCCGGTGCTGCAGAACGTCGACGTGCAGGTCCCGGCGGGGTCGATGGTGGCGCTCGTCGGCCCCTCCGGCGCGGGCAAGACCACGCTGACCAACCTCGTCGCCCGGCTCCACGACCCCACCGGCGGCGCCGTCCGGATCGGCGGGGTCGACCTCCGCGAGGCCTCGATGGAGTCGCTGCGCCGCACCGTGGGCGTGGTCACCCAGGAGGCGCACATGTTCAACGACAGCGTGCGCGTCAACCTGCTCTACGCCCGCCCCTCGGCGAGCGAGGAGGAGCTGTGGGAGGCCCTGCGCGGGGCGCGGATCGAGGACCTCGTGCGTCGGCTGCCCGACGGACTGGAGACCGTGGTCGGCGACCGCGGCCACCGGCTCTCCGGCGGGGAGAAGCAGCGGCTGGCGATCGCCCGGCTGCTGCTGAAGTCACCCGCCGTGGTGGTCCTGGACGAGGCGACCGCCCACCTGGACAGCGAGTCCGAGGCCGCCGTGCAGCGCGCCCTGGACGAGGCCCTCTCCGGCCGCACCTCCATGGTGATCGCCCACCGGCTCTCCACCGTGCGGGACGCCGACCTCATCCTCGTGCTCCAGCACGGCCGGGTGGTGCAGCGGGGCACCCACGAGCAGCTGCTGGCCGAGGGCGGGCTCTCCCGCGCCCTGCACGACACCCAGTTCAGGGAGTGAGCCCTCAGGCGTCCTCCTCGTCCCAGATCCGGACCTTCCTCGGCCGCCCGGCCGGGGTGCGGTCCTCGGCGGTCTCGCCCCGTTCCTCGCGGGCGGTCTGCCGGGCCATCACGAGGACGAGGACCACGCCCACGGGCACCGTCAGCCACCACTGCAGCGCGTAGGCGAAGTGCGAGCCCAGCCGGGTGTCCGGCCGGGGGAGCGCCGCCGGCCGCTGCGCCGGGGCGGGCTCCTCGGCCTCGAGGATCAGGTAGGCCGCCACCAGCGGCGTCCCGGTGGCCTCCTCCAGGCCGGGCAGGTCGATCGAGGCCAGCTGTCCCTCGGGCAGGTCCCGGCCCAGGTCGGGCTCGGAGGGACGCAGCCAGCCGGTCACCGTCACCGGTCCGGCCGGCGGCTCCGGCACCTCGGGCACGGTGGCCGCCGTCTCGGCGTTGCGGACCCAGCCACGGTCGACCGCGACCGCCGCCCCCTGCCCCGTCAGCAGGGGGACGAGCACCTCGTAGCCGAAGACCCCCTGGTAGGGACGGTTGCGCACGAGGTGCTGGTCGGCCACCGCATACTCACCCTCCACCACCACCCGGCGCCACTCCTGGTCGGGGGGCAGCATCCCGTCCGGGCGGACGACCTCCGTCAGCGGGACGGCCGGGGCGTCGTAGTTGGCCTCGACGAGGTCCCGGCGCTCGACCTTCTCCTCGTGCCGCTGCCACTGCCACAGGCCCAGACCGGTGGTGATGACGCCGAAGAGGACGGCCAGCAGGAGATAGGCGATCCACCGGGGTCGCCGCAGCACGGAGAGCACCTCAGCCGTCCGCCTCCGTGAGGTCCTCCACCGGGACCACGTCGAGGAGGAAGCCGCGCAGCTGCACGAAGTCGCGCAGGTGGTCGCGGTGGTCGCCGCAGGCGAGCCAGACCTTGCGGCGGTCGGCGGTGTGCAGCCGGGGGTTGCGCCACCGGACCGCGGAGACCGCGCGGGCCCGGCACCCCTTGGCGCTGCAGACCAGGCGGTCGTCCGGGGCCGACCCGGGACCGGTGGGAGGGCCGGGCATCAGGAGGCCTCGCGGTGGTCCGGGTCGTCCAGCGGACGGCTGGAGACCACCGTCCCCAGGACCGGGTCGTCGGCGGGGCCGCCCGCGGTGGAGCCGGGGGTGGTGGGCCCGTCCGGGGCGGCCCCGGGCGCCGGCCCCAGGCCCTGCACCGGGGACGCGGGGGCGGGCCCGGTGACGGTGGCCCGTCGGTCGACGGCGTTGGCCACCATCACGGCCACCGAGGGGAGCACGACGGCCGCCGCCACGAGCAGGGAGCCCACGAGGTACCACTCCGAGACGATGGCCCACACCGCCAGCGGGAAGGAGGCGGTGCGCACGCCCATCGCGATCAGGTAGCTGCGCATCCGGCGGCTGCGGTCGGCCTCCACCGACGGCCGGGCCGACGTCACCGCCTGGACGGGGCGGCGCGACGGGCCGGAGCGGGCGGGGGTGGGCACCTGTCCACGATACGACTACCGTGACGCGGGTGAGTGCTGCCACCCCTGCCCCCGAGTCCGCCGCCACGCCCGTCGACGCCCCCGGGCCCGAGCCGCAGGCCGTCCTGGTCACCGGCGGCAACCGGGGGATCGGGCTGGCGATCGCCCGCGCCTTCGCCGAGGACGGGCACGACGTGGTGGTCACCCACCGCAGCGGGGAGCCGCCGGAGGGGCTGCGCGGGGTGCGGTGCGAGGTCACCGACAGCGAGAGCGTGGACGCCGCCTTCACCGCGGCCGAGGAGATCCTCGGCCGCCCGGTGCAGGTGCTGGTCGCCAACGCCGGCATCACCCGCGACGGGCTGCTCATGCGGATGAGCGACGAGGACTTCGACGCCGTCCTGGACACCAACCTCACCGGCGCCTTCCGGTGCGCCCGCCGGGCCGTCAAGGGCATGATCCGCGCCAGGGCGGGGCGGATCATCCTCGTCTCCTCCGTCGTCGGGCTGCTGGGCTCGGCGGGGCAGACCAACTACGCCGCGTCCAAGGCCGGCCTGGTCGGGCTGGCCCGCTCGATCACCCGTGAGCTGGGGGGCCGCGGCATCACCGCCAACGTGGTCGCGCCGGGGTTCGTGCGCACCGAGATGACCGACGAGCTGCCCGAGGACCTGCAGAAGACCTACCTCGCGCAGATCCCGGCGGGCCGGTTCGCCACCCCCGAGGAGGTCGCGCAGGTGGTGCGTTTCCTGGCCGGCCCGGAGGCGGCATACATCAGCGGTGCGGTGATCCCCGTGGACGGCGGGCTCGGCATGGGGCACTGACGCCGGCCCCGCCCAGCGGGTCGGGCGCGGCCTGCGCAGGTGCCGGCCAGGGACCCATTAGAGTCTGCCCATGCTCCTCGACGGCAAGAAGCTCCTCATCACCGGTGTCCTGATGGACTCCTCGATCGCCTTCCACGTGGCCCGGCTGGCCCAGGAGCAGGGTGCCGAGGTCGTGCTGACGTCCTTCGGCCGCACGCTGCGGATCACCCAGACGATCGCCCGCCGGCTCCCGCGTCCGGCGCCCGTCATCGAGCTCGACGTCACCGACGAGGAGCACCTGGCCACCCTCGCCGACCGGGTGGGGGAGCACGCCGACCACCTCGACGGGGTGCTGCACTCGATCGGGTTCGCCCCCAAGGGGGCCTTCGACTTCATGAAGGCGCCGTGGGAGGACGTGGCCACCGCCGTGCACGTCAGCGCCTACTCGCTCAAGGCGCTCACGGCGGCCTGCCTGCCGCGGATGGGTGCCGGCGGGTCGGTCGTCGGGCTGACCTTCGACGCGCAGTACGCCTGGCCGGTCTACGACTGGATGGGGGTGGCCAAGGCCGCCTTCGAGTCGACCAGCCGCTACCTGGCCCGCGACCTGGGTCCGCTGGGCATCCGTTCCAACCTCGTCTCGGCCGGTCCGATCGCCACGACCGCGGCCAAGTCCATCCCCGACTTCCAGCAGTTCGCCAAGTGGGGCGAGCACGCGCCGCTGGGCTGGGACGTCAAGGACCCGGTGCCCGCGGCCCAGGCCTGCGTGGCGCTGCTGTCCGACTGGTTCCCGGCGACGACGGGCGAGATCGTGCACGTCGACGGCGGCTACCACGCCACCGGGTTCTGAGCGGGAGCCGGTCGCCGGGCCTCAGCCCTCGATGATCGTCCCCTTGCCGACCACGGTGATGCCGGAGTCGGTGACGGTGAACCCGCGGGCCAGGTCCTGGTCGCGGTCCACGCCGATGTGCACGCCGGCCGGCACGAAGACGCCCTTGTCGATGATCGCCCGGTGGATCTGGCAGGACCGGCCGACCTCGACGCCGTCCATGAGCACCGAGCGGGTGACGTGGCTGAAGCTGTGCACCTTCACCCGCGGCGAGAGGACCGAGTCGCTGACCGTGGAGCCGGAGATCACGCAGCCCGGCGAGACCGCGGAGTTGACCGCGTGGCCGATCCGGTCCCCGGAGCCGTGCACGAACTTCGCCGGCGGCTGCGGACCGTAGTTGGTGTAGATCGGCCAGGCCTCGTTGTAGATGTTGAACACCGGGTGCACCGAGACCAGGTCCATGTGCGCGTCGTAGTAGGAGTCGATCGTCCCCACGTCGCGCCAGTAGCCCCGGTCCCGGTCGGTCGCCCCCGGGATGTCGTTGTCCTTGAAGTCGTAGACCCAGCCGTCGCCGGCCTCCACGAACGCCGGGACAATGTCGCCGCCCATGTCGTGCGAGGAGTCCTCCTTGTGGGAGTCCTCGATGACCGCGCGCTCCAGGGCGTCGGCGGAGAAGACGTAGTTGCCCATCGAGGCGAGCACCTCGTCGGGGGCGTCCGGCAGGCCCTGGGGGGAGGTCGGCTTCTCGAGGAACTCCTGGATCCGGCGCGGGTCCTGCGGGTCGACCTCGATCACCCCGAACTGGTCGGCCAGCGAGATCGGCTGGCGGATCGCGGCCACCGTGCAGTCGGCGCCGCTCTCGACGTGCTGGGCCACCATCTGGGAGAAGTCCATCCGGTAGACGTGGTCGGCGCCCACCACGACGACGATGTCGGGCTTCTCGTCGTGCACGAGGTTCAGGCTCTGGTAGATGGCGTCCGCCGAGCCGGCGAACCACTGCTTGCCCACGCGCTGCTGCGCCGGCACCGGGGCGACGTAGTTGCCCAGCAGGGTCGACATCCGCCAGGTCTTGGTGATGTGCGCGTCCAGGGAGTGGGACTTGTACTGGGTGAGCACGACCACCTTCAGGTAGCCGGAGTTGACGATGTTGGACAGGGCGAAGTCGATGAGCCGGTAGATCCCGCCGAACGGGACCGCGGGCTTGGCCCGGTCGGCCGTCAGCGGCATCAGCCGCTTGCCCTCCCCGCCGGCCAGGACGATCGCCAGGACCTTGAGACGCGAACCGCGCTGCGCTGCCATGACACGACCCTAGGGCCTGCGGGCGACCCTTGGCGAGGGGGGTGGTGCGCCCGCGCGCCCGGCGGGAGCGTCCGCATACCCCCGCACCTCTGGTCGTGCGGCGCACCGCACCACTAGGTTGGGGACGTGCGCATCGACATCCTCACCCGCGAGTATCCGCCCCACATCTACGGAGGAGCGGGGGTGCACGTGGCCGAGCTGACCCGCGCCCTCCGGGGCCTGGAGGGGGTGAGCGTGCAGGTGCGCGCCTTCGACGACCCCGTCGAGGAGGAGGACACGACCGGGTATGCCGTGCCCGCGGGGCTCGAGGAGGCCAACGGGGCCCTGCGCACGCTGGGGGTGGACCTGCTGATGGCCCGGGACGTGGCCGGGGGAGGGGCCGACCTGGTGCACTCGCACACCTGGTACGCCAACATGGGCGGTCACCTCGGGGGCCTGCTGGCCGACATCCCGCACGTGGTCAGCGCGCACAGCCTGGAGCCGCTGCGGCCGTGGAAGGCCGAGCAGCTCGGCGGCGGCTACGGGATCAGCTCGATGGCCGAGAAGGTGTCCTACGAGGGGGCGGCAGGCATCGTGGCCGTGTCCGCGGGGATGCGCCGGGACATCCTGGCGGCCTACCCCTCGGTCGACCCGGACAAGGTCCACGTGGTGCACAACGGGATCGACAGCGAGCTGTGGCAGCGGGACCGGTCCGAGGAGGCGGCGGAGTTCGTCCGCTCCCAGGGCCTGGACCCGCAGGCGCGCTCGGCCGTCTTCCTCGGGAGGATCACCCGGCAGAAGGGGCTGCCCTACCTGCTGCGGGCGCTGCGGGCCGTCGACGACGACGTGCAGATCGTCCTGCTGGCCGGCGCGCCGGACACCGCGGAGATCGAGGCCGAGGTCATCGCCCTGGTCGACCAGCTGCGCACCGACCGGGGCGAGGGCGCGGCGCCGGTCGTCTGGATCGGGGAGATGCTGCCGCGGGACAAGGTGATCGCCGTGCTCTCGCACGCGACGGTGTTCATGTGCCCGTCGGTCTACGAGCCGTTGGGGATCGTCAACCTGGAGGCCATGGCCTGCGGCGCACCGGTCGTGGCGACCGCCACGGGTGGCATCCCCGAGGTCGTGCTCGACGGCGAGACCGGCTGGCTGGTCCCGATCGAGCAGGTGACCGACGGCACCGGGACGCCGGTCGACGAGGACCGGTTCGTCGCCGACCTGGGTGAGGCGCTGGCCTCGGCCCTGGCGGACCCCGAGGAGGCCGCCCGCCGGGGGGAGGCCGGCCGCCGCCGCGCGGTCGAGCAGTTCGCCTGGACGACGATCGCCGAGCGGACCGTCGAGGTCTACCGCGCCGTGCTCGAGGGGCGCGCCCCGCAGCTGCCCGAGCTGGGCTGATCCGGGGCGGGGGGCGTCCCGTGCACGGTGGGCCGTTCAGCCCCGGCGTGTCGCGCACGGTGGGCTGCGGCGTGTCGCGCACGCTGGGCCGTCCGGTCCCGGCGTGTCGCGCACGGTGCGCCGCCGTTGCGGCGTGTCCCGCGCCTGGAGCCCGTCGGTGCAACAAGCACCGTTTCGTCCGGACCCCCACCGACAGTCCGTCACGCGCCCCGGCCGCCGGGCCGAGCGTCACGCTGAACCGCGCCGCACCACGATGTGGCTCAGGTCCCGGCCGCGGTTCTTGTTCACGACGGCACGGATCCGGCGGATCACCTGCTGCGGCCGCCTCTCGATGCTGGACGGCGTGACCGGGACGACCACGATCCCGTGCTCCACGTAGGCGGCATCCTTCTCCACCGTCGAGCTCCAGAGGTCGTGGCCGGTCGCGTCATACCCGCTGTGATGCTGGCGGGAGTGCACCTGGACGGCCACGCCCACGGAGGCGAAGTAGCCGTCGGGACAGCCGATGATCGTGCCGTCCTGCGTCGTCAGCACCGGGTTGAGCTGGTAGGCGGGCATGTCCGGCGAAGCCCGCACCAGCCTGCCCAGGTTGCCCTCGGGAACGCTCCAGGCACCGTCGGTGAACTCCTGCAGAGCGGCACGCACGGACCTCAACCCGTTCGTCGAACGAGCGGCGAGTTCCTCCTCGAGCAGCCTGGGGTGGGTGATCCTGCGCTGCAGGGCCGAGATCGTCGTTCCACGCAGCGCACCGCCGACCAGCTGCTGCAGGACGGCCGCGTCGCAGAGGGCGCGGGCGACCGTCGTGATCGGAACGCCGTCGTCGTGCCGTGCGACCTGGATCGGGCGCGTCGTGCGGACCGTGGCCACGCCCTCGAGCCGGCGAGCCCGACGGGTGGACGGCACGAGGAACAGACAGGAACCGGTGGGGGACACCTGAAGGCCCCACCGGGCGAGGGCGACCCGCCCGGTGAGGACCGCCCCCTCACCTGCCCAGAGGTAGGCGGCGACGAGACGGTCCTGGGGGCTCAACGGCCCGCGGTGCGGGGCGAAGACTCCGGGGTAGACCCGTTGGATGGTCCTGCCCTGGGCGTGACGGATCGCGTCCCCGGACCACCCGGCGTCGCGCAGCTGGACGGAGGTGGCCAGGCTGCGTTGGTGCTCCAGGGCCGGGAACCGGCGGGTGGCTCCTCCCGGCCGGGCACCTGGTGCGAGCGGGCCGTCTCCGCTGGACGCGTGGTCGCCGGTCGACCCGGTGCTAGGAGCCCCGCTCTCGGTGCGCCCTCTGCGGCTGGGCCGACGGTCGGGCTCGTCGGGCGGGCGATGGGTTTCGTGGGGTCGGCTGCGGGCGCGAGCACCCTGAGGATCTGCGTACATGACGGGCATGATGATGCAGTTCAGGCCCATGACGCCCGCGATGCTCGCCTGGTGTGGACAACTCTCCTCCGTCGCCTGTCCTGTGGACGTCGGGTCGGGCCGACGCTGGTCGGAGGGCCATCGGTCGGTACCTCCGGGGCGGTCCCACGAGGTCGAGCGCCGGTTGGCATGAGGTCGTCCGCGACGTTGCCCTGAGGTCGAGCGTCCGATGCCCTGAGGTCGTACGCCTGTTGCGGCGTGTCCCGTGCTGCACCCACCGCGCTCGGGCACGGGACACGCCGCAACGGGAGAGAACAGTGCCCGACACGCCGGGCTGAGGT
>DATISK010000115.1:0-5095 GCA_035581545.1 Ornithinimicrobium sp.
GCCGGTGCTGGTGGACACCCTCAGTCGGGCTCGGAGGTCTACTCGGAGGTCCACAACGTGCAGTACAGCGCCGACGGGTCCAGGCTCGCGGCGGCCTCCCAGGACGGACGGCTGTAGATCTGGGACCGGGACGGCGACGAGTGGGACGACCCCCTGGCCCTGGGGGCGGCCGAGACCCGCCTGTTCCCGGTCGGGTGGGGAGCCGGTGACGAGGTGCTCCACGCCGGCGTCGGGCTCACCGAGCAGGAGTGGGGCGACCGGCTCCCCGGCGTCCCGTGGACCGCGCCCTGTGCGGAGCCGTCGGCGCATCCGGGCGTCGGTCGTGCACGACGTCCCCGGGTGCCACGGTGGATCCGGGAGCGGCGCACAGCGCCTGCTCGAGGTCGGCGACGACGTCCTCCGGCGTCTCCAGACCGACGGACAGGCGCAGGATGCCCGCGCCGGGCCGGGCCTCCGCCGCGACCGGACGGTGGGTGAGCGCCGCCGGATGCTGGATGAGGCTGTCGACGCCCCCGAGCGACACGGCGTGGGTGATCATCCGCACGCCCTCGGCCACCCGACGGGCCCGCTCGTAGCTGCCGAGGTCGAAGGCGAGCACGGCTCCCGGCCCGGTCATCTGGGTGCCCACGAGACCGGTCGGGTCGGCTCCCTCCGTCCCGGGGTAGTAGACCCGTCCGACGTCGGTGTGCGCCGCCAGCCAGGTGGCCACCACCTGGGCGCCCTCCTGCTGGGCCCGCACCCGCACCGGCAGGGTCTGCAGCCCGCGGTGGGCCAGGTAGCCGGACAACGGATGCATGATCGCGCCGGTGATGGCCCGGACGGGCCGGAGGCGCCGTGCCCACTCCTGCGAGGTGGCGACGACGCCGCCCAGCACGTCGCCGTGCCCGGCGAGAAACTTGGTCACCGAGTGCAGCACCAGGCTCGCCCCGTGCTCGAGCGGCCGCTGCAGCACGGGCGTGGCGAAGGTGTTGTCGACGAGCACCGGCACGTCGCCCGCCAGGTCGCACAGGGCACGCAGGTCGACCAGGTCCAGGGTCGGGTTGGCCGGGGTCTCCACCACGACCAGGCCGGTGTCGGCCTCGATCGCGTCCCCGACGCCGTCGGCGTCGACCCAGGTCACCCTGGTCCCCAGCAGCCCGGTGGCCAGGAGGTGGTCGCTGCCGCCGTAGAGCGGGCGCACGGCCACGACGTGGGGCGTGCCGGCCGAGACGCAGGCGAGCAGGGTGGCGCTGAGGGCAGCCATCCCGGAGGCGAAGGCCACCCCAGCCTCGGCGCCCTCCAGGGCGGCGAGCGCCTCCTCGAACCGGGCCACCGTGGGGCTCCACAGGCGCTGGTAGACCGGAGTCTGACCCTCGCCGCGCTCCTCCCCGGAGGCCATCCGTTCGTAGGCCTCGCCCCCCGTCTCCACACCCGGCAGGGGGTAGGTGGTCGAGAGGTCGATCGGAGGGACGTGCACCCCCAGCCCGGTCAGGTCGGCCCGGCCGGCGTGGACGGCGCGGCTGTCAAGACCCAGTGCTTCGGTGCTCATAGCATAAGAATGAGGATTCTGAGGCGTTTCGTCAATCTCCACGAAGTATGCGTGGCCTGCCGGGAGGTATGCCGGTGGGGGCCGGCACGGCATACTCTGGTTCGGTGCCGAAGAATCCGCAGGACCGCGCCAAGCCCCTCGACGAGACCGACCTGGCGCTGGTGCGCCTGCTCGAGCAGGACGGGCGGATGTCCAACGCCATGCTCGCCCGCGAGGTCGGCATCGCCGAGTCCACCTGCCTGGTGCGTGTGCGGTCGCTGCGCGAGCGCGGGGTCGTCCGGGGGATCCACGCCGACATCGACCCGGTGGCCGTCGGTCGCCCGGTCGAGGCGATGATCGCCGTCCGCTTCGGGGGGCACCGGCGCAGCCACTTCGAGCAGTTCACCGAGGAGGTGCCCCGGCTGCCCGGGGTGCTGGGGGCCTACCACGTCTCCGGTGCCATCGACTACTACGTGCACGTGGCCACCGAGTCGGCCGACGCGCTGCGCGACTTCGTGCTCGACCACCTCACCAACCGCCCCGGCGTGCTGCACGCCGAGACCTCCCTCATCTTCGAGTCGCTGCGCGGGCGGGGCACGATGACCCGCCCGGACGAGGCGCCCACGCAGCAGGCTTGACCCTCACGCGACGGGAGGCGGCAGAGTCGGGGACGTGGTCGAGAACCTGCTGATGCGCGAGGAGCTGCTGACCGTGGGCCAGGTGGCCGAAGATCTCGGCGTGACGGTGCGGACCCTGCACCACTACGACGAGATCGGGCTGGTCGTGCCCTCGGAACGCAGCCGCGCGGGCTACCGCCTCTACACCGAGGCGGACCTGCGTCGGCTGCAGCACGTCGTCGTCTACCGCCGGCTGGGCTTCGCCCTGGAGGAGATCGGGACGCTGCTCGACGACGGCGCCGACGTCGTCGAGCACCTGCGCCGGCAGCGGGAGACGGTCACGCACCGGGTCGCCGAGCTGACCGAGCTCGTGGCGGCCATCGACCGAGCGCTGGAGGCAGAGATGAACGAGGACCGGATCAGCCGCGAGGAGCAGCGGGAGCTGTTCGGCGAGCACTTCGACGAGAGCTACGCCCAGGAGGCGGAGGAGCGCTGGGGCGGTTCGGACGCCTGGGCGCAGTCCCAGCGGCGCGCGAAGAGCTACACCAGGGAGCAGTGGCAGCAGATCAAGGACGAGGGCGACGCCGTGAACGCGCGCTACGTCGAGCTGATGCAGGCCGGGACGCCCGCCGGCTCGGTGGAGGCGATGGACACCGCCGAGGAGGCGCGCCAGCAGATCTGTCGTTGGTTCTACGACTGCTCGCGCGAGCTGCACGCAGGCATCGCCCAGATGTACGTGACCGACCCGCGCTTCACGCAGACCTACGAGGACGTCGCGCCGGGGCTGGCGCGGTACGTGCACGACGCGGTCGTCGCCAACGCCGCCCGCGGCTGAGCCGATCGGCGACAGCCGACGGTGTGGACGAGCAGGTGGGGAGCGTCGGTGTCCTCACGTAGGCTGCCGCCGTGACCGGACAGAGCCCGCCCCCGGCCTCCCCGCGCGGTGCGGGCGAGGTGCCGGGGTCGGCGTGGGCCGGCCGGACGGTGCAGGGGGGTGGCCTCTTCGTCGCCTTCGAGGGCGGGGACGGGGCCGGCAAGTCCACGCAGGCGGACCGGCTCGTCGGATGGTTGTCCGCGCAGGGGCATGAGGTCGTCCGCAGTCGGGAGCCCGGAGGCACCGCGCTGGGCCGGTCCCTTCGCGAGCTGGTCCTGCACGGTGAGGACGGCTCCGTGGTGCCGCGGGCGGAAGCACTCATCTTCGCCGCCGACCGGGCCCAGCACGTGGCCACGGTGGTCCGTCCGGCGCTGGAGCGGGGTGCGGTGGTGGTCACCGACCGCTATCTGGACTCCTCGGTCGCCTACCAGGGGGCGGCCCGCGAGCTGGGCCACCAGGAGGTCCGCGACCTCTCGCTGTGGGCGGTCGAGGGGCTGGTGCCCGACCTGACGGTCCTGCTCGACGTGGACCCCGGGGAGGGCCGGTCCCGCCGCGGGGCCGTGCACGACCGGCTCGAGCGCGAGGCCGACACCTTCCACGACCGGGTGCGGCAGGGCTTCCTCGCGCTCGCGGCGCAGGACCCGGACCGCTACCTGCTGCTCGACGCGGGCCGGCCGGTCGAGGAGCTGGCCGCCGAGGTCAGCCAGCGGGTGCGGATCCTCCTGGGTGGCACGGTGGGCGCGTCGTGAGCGTCTTCGACCAGCTGGTCGGGCAGGACCGGGCCGTCTCGGCCCTGCGCCGTGCCGTCACCGTTCCTGCCGCGATGACGCACGCCTGGCTCGTCACCGGCCCGCCCGGGTCCGGTCGCAGCGTCGCCGCGCGGGCCTTCGCCGCCGCCCTCCAGTGCGAGCGGACCGAGGACCCCGGGTGCGGGGCCTGCCACGCCTGCCGCACGGTCCTGGCCGGCAGCCACCCCGACGTGTCCCTCGTGACGACGACGGAAACCTTCATCCGCGTCGACCGGGCCCGCGAGCTGGCGCTCACCGCAGCCACCCGACCCAGCACCGGCCGCTGGCGGGTGCTGGTGGTCGAGGACGCCGACCGGCTCAACGAGCAGGCTGCCGACGCCCTGCTCAAGTCCCTGGAGGAGCCGCCACCGCGCACCGTGTGGGTGCTCTGCGCGCCGACCGCCGACGACCTCATCGTCACCGTCCGCTCCCGGTGCCGGCACCTGCAGCTGGGCACGCCGCCGGTCGACGCCGTGGCCGAGCTGCTCGCGGACCGGGACGGGATCGACCCGGCCATGGCCCACTACGCCGCCCGGGCGGCCCAGAGCCACATCGGGATCGCCCGCCGGCTGGCGACCGACGAGCACGCGCGCGCCCGGCGCCGGGAGATCGTGGCCATCCCTGCCTCCCTCACCGGCGTCGGAGCTGCGCTGCGGGCGGCGCAGGACCTCGTGGAGGAGGCGGGTGAGGGTGCCGAGGTGATCTCGACCCAGCGCGCGGACGCCGAGCGTCGCGCCCTGCTGACCCAGCTCGGGGCCGACCCGTCCGCCCGGACCCAGCCGCCGGCCGTGCGGAGCCACCTGCGCGACATGGAGGTGCGGCAGAAGCGGGAGACCCGCCGTCAGCAGCACGACAGCATCGACTCCGCGCTGACCGACCTGGCCTCGGTCTACCGGGACGCGCTCATGGTGGCCACCGGGTCACCGGTCGAGCCGGTCAACGCGACCGAGCCGGAGCAGATCGAGCAGCTCGCACGTTCATTCACCCCGGAGGGGCTTCTCTCCGCCCTGGAGGCGATCACCCTGGCGCGCGGACGGCTCGTCGCCAACGGCGCTCCGCTCCTGGTCCTGGAGGCCATGATGGTGGCCCTCGTCCTGCCCGACCGGGCAGGGACGCGGGCATGAGCACCGCCCCCTCCACCGGACCTCCACCCATCGGCACCACCCGCCCGGAACGCCGGGCGGACGGACGGAAGGACACCCTCCCCGTGGCCCCACGGCTCACCAACCCTGGACGCTCCGCGCGCCCGGACGGCGTCATCCCCCGGCGTCGGACCGCCCGCGCCGCCCGTCCGCGCGCCGGTGCGGCG
>DATISK010000116.1:0-5081 GCA_035581545.1 Ornithinimicrobium sp.
CTGCTGACCGACGTGTGGACGTCGGTCGGTGTCGTCCTCGGGGTGGGCCTGGTGTGGCTGACCGGCTCGGTCGGTCTGCTCTCCGACGCGGCCGAGTCGCTCGTCAACCTCGTCGCCGCGGTGGTGGCCCTCGTGGCGCTGCGGGTGGCGCTGCGACCGCCGGACAGGAAGCACAACTACGGGCACAGCAAGGCGGAGTACTTCGCCGCCGCGGTCGAGGGGCTGATGATCTTCGTCGCTGCGGCCGTCATCCTCATGGTCTCGGTGCAGCGGTTCCTCGACCCGCAGCCGCTGGAGCGGGTCGGGGTGGGCCTGCTCATCTCGGTGGTCGCGTCCGTGGTCAACGGGACGGTCGCCTGGGTCCTCCTGCGCGCGGGCCGCCGGCACCGTTCGATCACCCTGACGGCCGACGGCAAGCACCTGCTCACCGACGTGTGGACGAGCGTCGGGGTCGTGGTCGGGGTGGCCCTCGTCTGGCTGACGGGCTGGGAGCGGCTGGACCCGGTCGTGGCCTTCGCCGTCGGCATCAACATCCTGGTCACCGGGTGGGGGCTCGTCGCCACCTCCACCGCAGGTCTCATGGACGCGAGCCTGCCGAAGGAGGAGAACGACCGGATCGCGAAGATCCTCGACGGGTGGACCAGCGAGCACGTGCAGTTCCACGCGGTGCGCACCCGCGAGTCGGGGCACAAGCGGTTCATGGAGATGCACCTGCTCGTGCCCGGGGAGTGGAGCGTCAAACGGGGTCACGACCTGGCCGAGGACATCACCGACTCGCTGCTGCGGGCCTATCCCGACCTGCGGGTGAACTGCCACCTGGAGCCCATCGAGGACCCGCGCTCCTACGAGGACATGGGCGTCTGAGGATCACCCGCCCTGCCGGCGCCGCGTCGTCCGACGCGTCGGTCAGCCCACCGTGGGGGCGGTCGCCGCCTGCTGCTCCTGGCCCACGTCGCCGGTGACCCCACGGCGCGCGGCGGCCCGACCCAGGGTGAAGACGTAGGCGAGGAAGGCCAGCAGCGCCAGCACCCCGACCCCGACCCGCGCCCAGGTCGGCAGCGGCGAGGGGGTGACGAACCCCTCGATGAGCCCGGCCACGAGAAGGACGACGACCAGGCCGAGGGCGACCCCGGCCGCGGTCCGACCTTCCGCCGCCAGGTTGGCCGCACGGGTCCGCGGTCCGGGGGCCACCCACGCCCAGAAGAGCCGCAGCCCCACCCCGGCGGCCACGAAGACGGCCATCAGCTCGAGCAGTCCGTGCGGGGTGAGCAGCCCCCAGAAGACGTCGGCACGGTCGTAGCGGTGCATGAGCGATCCGATCACGGCGACGTTGGCGATGTTCTGCCACAGCACCCACACGACGGGGAAGCCCAGCACCCCCATCCCGATCGCCCTGGCCGCGACCCAGGCGTTGTTGACCCAGACCAGGGTGGAGAAGCTGCTCGCCGCGTGCTCGGAGTAGTACGCCTCGAACTGCACGTCCACCAGGAGCTGCACCTCCTGCGGGGTCAGCAGCGAGTTCTCGACCACCGGATGGTGGTAGAGCCACCAGCCCAGCACCAGCCCGACGACGACGTTGACCACGGCGGTGGTCCCCCCCCACCAGCGCAACCGGTAGAGGGCCGCGGGGAAGTCCTCGGCGAAGAACCTGCCGATCCCCGCCCACGACGCGGTGGGCACGCGCCCGGCCCGGGCCCGGGACCGGGCCACGAGGGCGGAGAGGTAGGCGACCACCCCGGCGTCGGGGGCGCCGGAGCGGACGGTCGAGAGGTCGGTGGCGGCCCGCTGGTATCCGTCCAGCAGCTCGTCGGCCTCGGCCCCGGAGAGTCGCCGACGCCGGGACAGCACCTCCAGCCGGCGCCAGTCCTCGCGCCGTCGCGTCACCAGTGCGGCCAGGTCCACGGTGCCACTGGAGGTGGCCCGACCGTGGAGGGGCCGCGCGGCGCGGCCCCCGCTCAGGCGTGGGTGGTGTGCTCGCGGCGCGCGTGGCCGGGGGGTTCGAGCTGGAAGGTGGAGTGTTCCACGCTGACCTCGAAGTGGGCGGCGACGCAGTCCTGGAGCTGGGCGAGCATGTCGGCGGCGTGGCCGTCGGAGAAGCACCGGTCGTCGAGGACCACGTGCGCGGTCAGGACGGGCAGGCCGGTGGCGATGGTGGAGGCGTGCAGGTCGTGCACGTCCTGCACGTGCGGAACGGCGAGCAGGTGGACGCGCACGTCGTCCAGGTCCAGACCCTTGGGGGTCGACTCCAGCAGGATCGAACCGGTCGCGCGGAGCAGGATGACCGCCCTGGGCACGATGAGGGCGGCGATGAGCATGCCGGTGACGGCGTCGACGCGGACCCACCCGGTCGCGGCGATGACGACCGCGCTGACGATGACGGCCACGGACCCCAGGGCGTCGTTGACGACCTCCAGGAACGCCGCGCGCAGGTTGAGGTTCGCCGCCCGCCCGGAACGCAGGACGAGCAGGGCGACGAGGTTGCCGACCAGTCCGACGACACCGAACGCCAGCAGGCCGGCGGAGCTGACCTCGTGCGGCTCGTACAGGCGCCGGACGCCCTCGACGAGGGCGTAGGTCCCCACCCCCAGGAGCACGGTGGCCTGGGCGCCGGCGGCCAGGACCTCGGCACGGCGGAACCCCCAGGTCCGGGCGGACGTGGGTGGGCGCAGCACCACCGTGGCGGCGACCAGGGCCAGGGCCAGGCCGGCGGCGTCGGTGAGCATGTGCCCGGCGTCGACCAGCAGCGCCAGGGAGCCGGTCCACAGGGCACCGACGACCTCGGCGACCAGGATGGTGACGGTGACCGCCAACGCGACCGCGAGCCGCCCCCGGTGGGTGGGCGCGGCGCCGTGCTCGTGACCGCCGCTCACGCGCTGGCGCCTGCCAGACGGACCGGTCCCGCCCGGGAGGCGGTCGGCGTGGGCAGGTGCCGGGTGCGTCCGGCGCGGACGCCGTTGGCGATGACCAGGACCTCGGCGACCTCGTGGATCAGCACCACGGCCGCCAGGCCGAGGACACCCAGCAGGGCCAGCGGGATGAGCACGGCGATCAGGACCAGCGAGGAGACCACGTTCTGCAGCATGATCACCCGGGTGCGGCGGGCGTGCTCGAACGCGAACGGCAGCAGCCGCAGGTCATCGCCCATCAGAGCCACGTCGGCGGTCTCGATGGCCACGTCGGTGCCCATCGCGCCCATCGCCACGCCGACGTCGGCGGTGGCCAGCGCGGGGGCGTCGTTGACGCCGTCGCCGACCATCGCGGTGGCGCCGTGGCCGCGCAGCCGGACGACGACCCTCGACTTGTCCTCCGGCCGCAGGTCGGCGTGCACCTGCTCGATCCCGGCCTGGGCCGCCAGGGCGGCGGCGGTGACGTGGTTGTCACCCGTCAGCATGGCGACGGCGTAGCCGTGGTCGCGGAGCCGGGCGACGACCTCGGGCGCCTCGGACCGCAGCTCGTCCCGCACGGAGATCGCGCCGACCGGTCGACCGTCGACCTCGACGACGACCGCGGTCGCACCGGCCCGCTGCATCCGGGCCACGTGCTCGGCCAGGGTGCCGGGGTCGACCCAGTCGGGCCGGCCGAGCCGGATCCGGGCGCCGTCCACCGTCCCGACCAGGCCGGCCCCGACGACGGCCTCGACGTCGGACGCCGCTGGCACCCCGTCGGCGGCGGCCAGGACGGCGGCGGCCAGCGGGTGCTCGCTGCGGGCCTCCAGCGCCGCCGCCCACGCCAGCACCTGACCCCGGTCGGTGCCAGGGGCGCTGGCCACGTCGACCACGACCGGTCGGTTGCGGGTGAGGGTGCCGGTCTTGTCCAGGGCGACGGTGCGCACCCTGCCCAGGGTCTCCAGGGCGGCGCCTCCCTTGACCAGGATCCCGCGGCGGCTGGCGGCCCCGATGGAGGCGACCGCGGTGACCGGCACCGAGATCGCCAGCGCGCACGGGGAGGCCGCCACGACCATGACCAGGGCCCGGTGCACCCACACCTCCGGGTCGCCCACGAGGGCGCCCAGCAGCGCGGTCAGCGCCGCGACGAGCAGGATGCCCGGCACCAGGGGGCGGGCGATCCGGTCGGCCAGGCGCTGGGTGGTGCCGCGGCGGGACTGCTCGGCCTCCACCACGTGCACGATCCGGGCCAGGGAGTTGTCCCGGGCGGTGGAGGTGACCTCCACCTCGAGGGCCCCGGCGCCGTTGATCGACCCGGCGAAGACGTCCTGGCCGGGCGCGGTCTCCACCGGCATGGACTCCCCGGTGATCGCGGAGGTGTCCATGCTGCTGCGCCCGGTCCGCACGGTCCCGTCGGTGGCCAGCCGCTCCCCGGGCCGGACCACCATGAGGTCCCCGACCACCAGCGCCGCCGGGTCCACCACGAGCTCGCGGCCACCACGCAGCACGGTCGCCTCCGTGGGCGCCAGGTCCAGCAGCGCCCGCAGACCGTGCCGGGTGCGGGCCAGGGAGTACTCCTCCAGCCCCTCGCTCAGGGAGAACAGGAACGCCAGCGCGGCGGCCTCCTGCACCTGCCCCAGCAGGGTCGCCCCGACCGCGCCGATCGTCATCAGCAGCCCCACGCCGAGCCTCCCGCGCGCCAGCCGGCGCAGCGCCCCTGGCACGAAGGTGGAGCCGCCCACCAGCAGCGCCGCCGCCGCGAGCACCAGCTCGACCGTCCGCCACCCCCCGGACCCGGCGAGGAGGCCGGCGCCCAGCAGCGCGCCGGAGAGCAGACCCAGCTGCACCTCCCGCACCCGCCACAGCGTGGTCGCCGGCTCCTCGACCTCTCCCGCCGGGGTCGGCCGACCGGCGGCGACCTCGCACCCGCACACGTCCACCGCCACCTGCGGCTCCGGGGGCTGCGGGCCGCTCACACCCCCGCCTCCCGCCCGGCGTGGGCGCGCAGCCGATCCGGCACCGGGTTGCTCTCCGGTCCGGCGCCGTCGCCCGGGCACAGCGCGACCGGGTGGCCCGAGGCGGCCAGCAGCCGCTCCGCCGCGTCCAGCACACCCAGCAGCTCCGGAGCCCCGGTCAGCGAGAACATCGAGGCCCGGCCCACCGGACGGGACACCACCAGGCCGCGGTCCCGCAGGC
>DATISK010000117.1:0-3148 GCA_035581545.1 Ornithinimicrobium sp.
GACCCCGTCACCCCTGCCCCTCCGGCGACGGAGCAGGAGGAGGAGCCTGTGGGCGACGACGAGGACGAGCCCACCGACGGCACCGAGGGCGAGGCAGAGACCCCTGGCGACGGGGGCGACCCCGGGGAGGGTGGGAACGCCACCGGCGACGCCGTCCCCTGAGCCGGCCACCCCGGACGGTTCAGCGCCCCAGGACCGCCCCGACCAGCGACCTGGTCAGCGCGGGCAGGCCGGGCACCGCCTCCTCGTCCACGTTGGCCAGCACCACGACGCTCGTGTCGTCGGTGGGACGCAGCAGCGAGACCGCGAAGACCCCGGGGTCGCCGCCGTCCTTGCCGAAGACGCCGTCGTCGCGGATCTCCGCCCCGTAGCCGACCGACCAGCGTCCCCTGGCCCGCGCGCGGGGGGTGAGCACGTCCTCGGGGGCGACCCCACGCCATACCCCTCCGCGGTGCACCGCCCGCAGGAAGCGCTCGACGTCCTGGGCGGTGACCACCGCGCCCCCGTCACCCCCGCCGACGGGGTGCACGGAGTAGATGTTGGTCCGCCACGGACCCCCGGGGGCCAGGGGCGGCAGGTAACCGGTCGCCACGTCCGGGTGGACCTCGTCGAAGGCGGGGTAGCCGCTGGCCGTCATGCCCGCCGGTGCCAGGACGCGGGTGGTGACCGCCTCGGTGAACGGCAGGCCGGACACCTGCGCCAGGAGCAGGCCGAGCAGCACGTAGCCGGCGTTGCTGTAGTGGTAGCCGGTCCCCGGCGGGCAGACCGGCGGCAGGTCCGCGAAGAGCGGCAGGAGCACCGCGTAGTCCCGCACGCGGTAGTTGGGGATCCGGTCCCAGATGTCGCCGTAGTCCTCCCGGTAGCCGGGCAGGTCCTCGTCCTCCTCGAAGTAGTCGGCGATCCCCGACGTGTGCGAGAGCAGGTGGTGGACCGTGACGTCGGGGCTCAGGGTGCCGGGCCGCCGGTCCTCCGGCAGGACGTCGACGACGCGGTCGTGCAGTCCCACCTCGCCCCGCCCGGCCGCGTCCAGGACCCCGACCGCGGTGAACATCTTGCTCAGCGAGGCCGTGGCGAAGCGGGTCCCGGGGTGCACGGACAGGCCGCAGGCCCGGTCCGCCATCCCGTGGCAGGACTCGAGCAGCACCTCCTCGCCGCGGGTCACCCGCAGGATGCCGGAGAACCCGTCCTGGGCCTCGAGCCGGGCCGCCTCCTGCAGGATGCTCTGCCAGCGGTGCGCGCCCATGGGTCCAGGATGGCGACGCGCCGGCCGCTCCGCGAGGGGTTTTACCCCTTGAGCAGCTGGCGCGCCATGACGACCCGCTGGATCTGGTTGGTGCCCTCGTAGATCTGGGTGATCTTGGCGTCGCGCATCATCCGCTCGACCGGGAAGTCCTTGGTGTAGCCGTAGCCGCCGAAGAGCTGCACCGCGTCGGTGGTGACCTCCATCGCGACGTCGGAGGCGAAGCACTTGGCCGCGGCGCCGAAGAAGGTCAGGTCGTCGTCGCCGCGCTCGGACTTCGCGGCGGCCACGTAGACCATCTGCCGGGCGGCCTCGAGCTTCATCCCCATGTCGGCGAGCATGAACTGCACCCCCTGGAAGTCGGCGACCGCCTGGCCGAACTGCCGGCGCTCCTTGACGTAGGCCAGGGTCGCGTCCAGCGCGCCCTGGGCGATGCCGATCGCCTGGGCACCGATGGTGACGCGGGTGTGGTCGAGCGTGCGCAGGGCGATCTTGAGGCCCTCGCCCGGCTCGCCCACCATCCGGTCGGCGGGGATGCGGCAGTCGTCGAAGTGCAGCTCGCGGGTGGGGCTGCCCTTGATGCCCATCTTCTTCTCGGGCGCGCCGAAGGTGAAGCCCTCGTCGGACCTCTCCACGACGAACGCGCTGACGTTGCGCCCGCGCGGGCCGTCCGGGTCGGTGACGGCCATGACCGTGTAGTACTCGGACTCCCCGGCGTTGGTGATCCAGGACTTCTGCCCGTTGAGCACGTAGTGGTCGCCGTCCCTGATCGCCCGGCAGGTCATGCCGGCGGTGTCCGAGCCGGCACCGGCCTCGGACAGGCCGTAGGAGAACATCGCCTCACCGCGGGCCACCGGGGGCAGGTAGGTCTGCTTGATCTCCTCGCTCGCCGCGAGCAGCAGCGGCATCGTGCCGAGCTTGTTGACCGCGGGGATCAGCGAGGAGCTGGCGCAGCCGCGGGCGACCTCCTCGATGACGATGCAGGTGGCGAGGGCGTCCGCACCGACCCCGTCGTACTGCTCCGGGACGTGCGGGGCGTGGAAGTCGGTCGCCACGAGCGCCTTGAGCGCCTCGGCGGGAAAGCGTCCCTCCTCGTCGACGGAGGCGGCGTGCGGCGCGATCTGGGCCTCGGTGACCTGGCGCACCGCCTCGCGGAGCGCCTCGTGGTCCTCGCTGATCCGGAACAGGTCGAAGTCGGTCATGCAGCGAAGACTACTCGCGGGTCAGCACGGCCCGACCGCCCGGTCGGGCCTGGTTCAGCCGGCCAGCTCCGGGATCACCTCGTCCTCGAAGAGCTCGATCCCCGAGGTGTCGTGGGCGGCCTCGGCGAAGTAGGTGATCGCGTAGGTCATCCCCGCGCCCTCCAGGCCCCGGAGGGTCTCCACGATCTGCTCGGGGGTGCCCACGGCCGGCTGGGTGCGCAGGCTGTCGACCTGCTGCTGGGCCTTCTCCTCGCTCACACCGGCCCGGAGGAACTGGTCCTTGACGACGGCGAGACGCTCTCGCACCTCGGCCTCGTCGCGCCCGATCACCACGTTGTAGTTGGCGCTGCGGACGATGGAGCCGAAGTCCCGCCCGACGTCCTCGCAGTGGCCCCGCAGGACCTGCGACTTGTGCGCGAACACCTCCGGCGTACCGTCGAAGTTGGTGCAGTCGGCGTACTCGGCGGCGATCCGCAACGTCTTGCGCTCACCACCCCCGGCGACCCACATCGGGATGCCGTTGGTCGCCGACCCGGGGAAGGCGGTGCCCTGCAGCGGCCGGGGCCAGCACATCGCCCCGTCGACCTGGTAGTGCTCCCCGTCGAGGGTGGCGGTCCCGGTGGTCCACATCTGGCGGAAGATCTCCACGCCCTCGCGCAGCCGGGCCAGCCGCTCCCCCGCACCCGGGAAGCCGTAGCCGTAGGCC
>DATISK010000118.1:0-6712 GCA_035581545.1 Ornithinimicrobium sp.
TGCGGTGGTGGCGAGCGTGCGCCGGGGACGGTCCACGGGTTCCTCCTGGGACGGGGGTGCGTCGGTGTGCATCCTGCCTCTACGACGCCGCAGGGCGCGGATCGGTTGGGCCCGTGCTGCGGCGGTTCGGCGGTCCGCGAATTTCGGGGCCCGTCGACGTGCGTGCTACATTTGCTCGGCACTCGCGCGAGTGGCGGAATAGGCAGACGCGCACGGTTCAGGTCCGTGTGCCCGAAAGGGCGTGGGGGTTCAACTCCCCCCTCGCGCACCAGCACGAAGCCCCCGGACCCTCAGGTCCGGGGGCTTCGTCGTGCCGGCTCAGGCCGCCAGCAGCCCGTCGATCTGGTTGATCGCCGAGGTGGCGCCCTCGACCACGCCCATGTCGAGCACCTGCTGCAGGGCCTCGGCCGTGTCGTACGTCGAGGTGTAGACCGCCCGGGTCCCGCCGTCGACCTCCTCGAAGGTGAAGACGCTGCGGCCGACCGGCGCGGTGTCCACGGGGTCGAGGTCGGCGTCGGCGAACCCGTCGTCGAAGACGAGGCGGTGGGGCGCGTCGACCTCGGCGATCTGCCACCACCCGCCGTACCGCTGCCCGTCCGGACCGGTCATGTAGTAGGTGCACCTGGCTCCGGGAGAGAGGTCGTGGTCGACGAACGTCGCCGGGTGGGTCGGGGGACCCCACACCTGCTCCAGCTGGCGGGGGTCGGCATACACCTCCCAGACCCGCTCCACCGGGGCGGCGAACTGGGCGGTGATGGTCAGGGTGCGGGTGTCGATGTCCTGGGTGACGTCGGTGACGGGCATGTCAGGTCTCCTCGAGCAGTGCGTCGATGCGGGCGATGCGGCCCCGCCAGATCCCCTCGAGCTCGGTGAGCATCGAGACGACCGAACGGACCGCCTCCACGTCGCCGCTGGCCAGCTGCTCGCGGCCGCGACGACGCTTGGTGAGCAGGCCGGCGCGCTCCAGCACGGCGACATGCTTCTGGACCGCGGCGAAGCTCATGTCGTAGCTCGCCGCGAGCGCGGAGACGGAGTGCTCCCCGGCCAGCACCCGGCGCAGGATGTCGCGCCGCGTCCGGTCGGCGAGCGCGTGGAACAGGGCGTCCGCCCGGTCCTCGCTCCCGTCCATGGGAAACAACATACAACCAATCAGTTGTATGTTGTCAAGCCCTCCGTGGTCGCGGGCGGACGGACCATCCCCAGGACCGATGAACCCGGGGGGCGGCCGGAGTCAGAGTGGGGCATGAGGTCCTTCGACGACGCCGACGGGCGCACCTTCCTGCACCTGCTGGCCAACACCGCGGTCGCCGGCCTGACGACGAGCTACCTGTGGTTCGGGCTGACCTTCTGGGCCTACCTGGAGACCCGGTCGGTGCTGGCCACGGGGGTGATCGGCGGCGCCTACATGCTGCTGGTCTCGATGAGCAGCATCGTCTTCGGCTCGATCGTGGACCACCACCGCAAGCTGGCCGTGATGCGGTTCTCCACGACGCTCACCCTCACCCTGTTCGTGACGGCCGCGCTGGTCTACGCCAACACCCCCCGGGAGATCCTCACCGACCTGCGGCAGCCGTGGTTCTGGGTCTTCGGCCTGCTGGTCCTCGTCGGGTCGGTCGTGGAGCACATGCGGAACATCGCCCTGTCGACCTGCGTGACGATCCTCGTCCCCGACGGACGGCGCGACCGCGCCAACGGCCTGGTCGGCACCGCGCAGGGGATCACCTTCATGGCCACCAGCGTGCTGTCCGGCCTCTCGATCGGCCTGCTGGGCATGGGCTGGACGCTGGCCGTCGCGCTGGGCCTCGTCGGCGTCGGGCTGCTCCACCTGACCCTCCTGCGGATGCCGCAGGAGCTCGTCCCGGCCTCCGCCGGCGGCGAGGACCACGGCCGCATCGACCTGGCCGGCTCGATCGCGGTCATCCGTGCCTCCAGCGGCCTGCTCGCGCTGATCCTCTTCGCCACCTTCAACAACCTGGCCGGGGGTGTCTACATGGCGCTGATGGACCCCTACGGCCTGGAGATGTTCTCGGTGGAGGTGTGGGGGGTGGTGCTGGGGGTCAGCTCCGTCGGCTTTCTCGTCGGCGGTCTGCTCGTGGCCCGCCTCGGGCTGGGGACGAGCCCCATCCGGACCCTGCTGCTGGGCGTGACCGGGATGGGCCTGCTCGGCGCCCTCTTCACCGTGCGTGAGTGGTGGTGGCTCTTCGCGCTGGGCATCTTCCTCTACATGTGCCTGATCCCGGTCGCGGAGGCGGCCGAGCAGACCGTCATCCAGCGGGTCGTCCCGCTCGAGCGCCAGGGGCGGGTGTTCGGCTTCGCGATGGCGGTCGAGGCGGCCGCCGCACCGCTGACCGCCTTCCTCGTGGCGCCCCTGGCCGACCGGTGGATCATCCCCTGGGCGGCGTCGCCGGAGGGCCGGGTCGCGCTCGAGCCGCTCCTGGGCGTGGGCACCCCCGTCTCCCGGGGCATCGCCCTGGTCTTCCTCGTCGCCGGCCTGGTGATGACGGCCGCGGCGCTGCTGGCGATGACCTCCCCCGCCTACCGGACCATCTCGCGGACCTACGCCGCCGCCGCCCCCTCGCCGGCCTCGAGCGCCCCTGCGCCGGACGGCGGGCCGGCGCTCGGACCGGGCGGGGTGGTCGCCTCGGCGTCCGCCGCCGCGGCCCTGGCACCGACGGACGTCGGTGACGTGGTGACCACCGGGGAGGACGACTCCGACGGTGCGCGACACTGGGAGGTATGACGTACACGCCCGACCCGACCCGTTACGACTCGATGCACTACCGGCGGGTGGGCCGTTCCGGCCTGCAGCTGCCGGCGGTCAGCCTCGGCCTGTGGCACAACTTCGGCGACGACGTGCTGTTCGACCGCCAGGAGCAGGTGCTGCGGAAGGCCTTCGACCTGGGGATCACCCACGTCGACCTGGCCAACAACTACGGCCCGCCCTACGGCTCCAGCGAGGAGAACATGGGTCGGCACCTGCGCCGCAGCTTCGCCGGGCTGCGGGACGAGCTGGTCATCTCCACCAAGGCCGGCTGGGACATGTGGCCCGGTCCCTACGGGCAGGTGGGCGGCTCGCGCAAGTATCTCGTCGCCAGCCTCGACCAGTCGCTGCGGCGGATGGGCCTGGACTACGTCGACATCTTCTACCACCACCGCCCCGACCCGGAGACCCCGCTGGAGGAGACGATGGGTGCGCTCGACGCCGTCGTGCGCTCCGGCAAGGCGCTCTACGTCGGCATCTCCAGCTACTCCAGCGAGGACACCCGCCGGGCCGCCGCGCTCCTCGAGGACCTGGGCACCCCCCTCCTCATCCACCAGCCGTCCTACTCCATGCTCAACCGCTGGACCGAGGAGGACGCCCTGCTCGACACCCTCGACGAGGTGGGGGCCGGCTGCATCGCGTTCTCGCCGCTGGCCCAGGGGATGCTCACCGACAAGTACCTCCACGGCATCCCCGAGGGCTCCCGGGCCACCCAGGGCAAGAGCCTGTCGACCGACCTCCTCACCGACGAGACCGTCGAGCACCTCCGGGCGCTGGACGACCTCGCCGGCCGTCGTGGGCAGACGCTGGCCCAGATGGCGCTCGCCTGGACGCTGCGCGACGAGCGGATGTCCTCGGTCCTCATCGGTGCCAGCAGCCCCGAGCAGCTGGAGCAGAACGTCGGCGCGCTGGACCGGATCAGCTTCGACGAGGACGAGCTCGCGCTCATCGACCAGCACGCGGTCGACTCCGGCATCGACCTGTGGCGGGGTGCCCGCCTGGGCTGAGCAGGCGCTCCTCGCAGGCGCTGCGTGCCCGGACGTCAGGCGCTGCGTGCCCGGAAGCGGTCGAGCGGCAGGTGGTCGGTGAGCCGGCCGGACAGGTGACCGGGCAGGTGCACCGGCACCAGCCGTGAGGTCCGGGTCCGGACCGCCCCCTCGGCCGCTGCCGCCACGCCCACCGGCAGCGGGTCGACGTCGAGCACCTCGTCGAACCCGATGCCGAGCACCTCGTCGAACCACTCGCGCGTCAGGCCGACGGCCGCCAGCGCCGTGCCTTTGTGGTCGACCGCCCCGACGTGCACGACCTGGGCCCGGCCGCCGTTCGCCCGCACCAGCCCGGCGGCCCGGTGGGCGTCCTCGGCGGGGGCGTCCACGTCCTGACCGCCGACGTAGAAACGCACCGGCGCGCAGGTCTGCACGTCACCGACGCTGTTCTCCGCCAGCCGCCGGGCGAACCACCCGTCCCGGGGTCCGCAGAGGTCCTCGACCGTCGCCCGGACGAGCAGGTGGGTCGGATCGCGGGGCAGCGCCAGCTCGACCTCCATCGAGCCACGGGACCCGTCCAGCAGGATCGGCAGCCGTCGGGCCCACCGCTCCCGCACGATCGAGGCCAGCGGCTGCCCGTACACCCGCGCGTAGGAGGTGGCCAGCGCCGCCAGGTAGGTCGTGTGGTGCGGGGACCGCCCCGAGAGCACCGTGGGCCCGACCGTCTCGGCCAGCCGGTGCGCCCCGGCCACCGAGGCCACCGCGACCACCTCGAAGGCCGTCGGCCGCCGGCCGAGCTCCGCGAGCGCGGCCAGCGAGGCGTGCCCGCCCTGGGAGAACCCGAGCAGCGCGGCCCGCTCCGGCACCGGGGTCCCCACCTCGCCCAGCACCTGCGGCAGCACGGCCAGCAGGTCGACCACCGCCGCCGCCTCCGTGGCGGTGTGCAGGTAGGGATGCTGCCCCGGCGAGCTGCCCATCCCCAGGTAGTCGGGGGCGACGAACACGTAGCCCGCCCCGGCGAACGCCAGCGAGGCCATCACGCCCTCGAGCCGGTGCGGCGCCGACGGCACGTGCAGCCGGTGCGTCTGCGTGGCGTGCTGGTAGGACACGACGGCGTGCGGCCGTGCCCCCTCGGGCGTGGCCACCAGGCCCGACGCCAGGGTCACCCGCCCGTCGACCCCCGTCGTCGGGTAGAGCACCCGGTGCAGCCGCACGCCGTGGCGCGCCCCGAGGCTGGCCAGTCCGAGCGCGCGCAGGGCCAGGCGCGCCGCGGGCTGCGGATACCTCCGCAGGCGCGACACGACGGGCAGGCCGACCGCACCGTCGGCCGTGGTGGTCACCATGGCATTCCCCTGACACGACGTGATCTCGTCAGGGTGACCCTGGTCACACGCCCTGTCAAGGGGGTTCTCCCGGGGGCGGGGACGGTGGCGTCCGGGGGCGACCGGATGCTCCTGACGTGGGACGATGGCGGGGTGCCCCTCCCCGATGCTCGTTCCGAGCTGCTCGCTGCCCTCGTCGCCTGGGACGACCGGGCGGCGACGCGCCTGCTCGACCGTGAGCGCGAGCGGCTGGGGCTGGACGGGTTCGTCGGCGAGCTGGTCCTCCCGGTCATGCGCGAGATCGGGCTGGGCTGGGAGCGTGGCGCGGTGTCGGTGGCCCAGGAGCACCTGGCGACCCAGCTCGTCCGCTCCTACCTGGACCGGATGACCGGCGGCTGGGGCGGCGGCGACGGGCCTCAGGCCTGGCTGGCCTGCCCACCCCGGGAGCTGCACGACCTGCCCCTGATGGCCTACGGGCTGCTCCTGCGCGAGCGCGGCTGGCGGGTGCGCTTCTTCGGAGCCAGCACCCCGTTGCACGACCTGCGACGGTCCGTGCGGGTGCACCGTCCCGAGGTGGTCGTCGTCTCCGGCGACGACCCGGTGCGGCTGATCGCGGGCCGGGTGGCCCTCGACCTCCTCGCCGGCGACACGGTCCTGGCCCTCGGCGGCCGCGCGGCCGCGCTGGCCGGTGGTGACCTGCCCGGGACCGTGCTGCCGCCCGACCTCGTCGTCGCCGCCGACCGGCTGGCGGACCTGCTGGTCGGGGGAGGGCCCGTCGGGGGAGGCCCCGTCGCGACCGAGCTGGTGGGGACGGCCTGACCCCCGCCACGCCCCGGCTTGCCCCGGCGGCCGCCGAGGGGCACCGTGGGGCCATGAGCGAACACACCCCCGAGAACGAGCGCGACCGCGACGAGGACGGCTTCGGCACCCTCGACCGGACGGAGGAGCAGGCCGAGCTGGCGCAGGTCGACCTGGACCAGCCCGAGTCCACCGACGACGTGCCGTGGAGCCCGCCCACCAGCCAGCCGATCCACTCCGAGTTCCCCGACGAGCCGGCCGAGGAGACGATCGACCAGCGGATCGCCCAGGAGGAGCCGGAGCTCGGCACCGCCTACGGTGCGCCGGAGCCCGGCGGGGTCCTGGGCGGCGCCGACGACCCCGCGGCCGAGGGCCCCAGCGTCGGTGGCGACGACCCCGACGCGATCCCCGCCGACCGGGACGTCCTGGGCACCGAGTCCGGCCTCTGAGCCGATATCCCGGACTCTCACCATAGAACGAGAAAGCACTAGACAAGCCGATCGAGGGGGGCCGTCTCCCGAGCGCCACGGCCCGGGGATCCTTCTCCTCGCGCTCGGCACCCGCGGCGACGTGGAGCCCTTCGCCCGTCTGGGGGAGGTCCTCCGCGCGCAGGGGTATGCCGTCACCGCCGCGGTGCTCGAGGACGGCGCCGCCCGCATGGAGCGCGCCGGGGTGACCCCGGTCGTCGTCGGCCCCGCGGCCGACCGGACGATGTGGTCGCCCTCGCCCGGCGTGCGTCGGGTCGCCCACCTCAACCCCGGCCTGATGTACCTCCAGATGCGCCGAGCCCTCGCCGCCCACGCCGCGGTGCTCGCCGAGGGCATCACCCCCCTGCTGGCGGGGGC
>DATISK010000119.1:0-7164 GCA_035581545.1 Ornithinimicrobium sp.
CTTGACGATGTCGGCGTAGATGAGCAGCACGCCCATCCCCAGCAGCGCCACGGCGACGACGTAGGCGACCGGCAGCGCCGCGGCCGTGTCCACCGGTCCCGGCGCGGGCCGGCCGGTGACGCGGGCGAAGGTCTTCTTCAACCCCTCCCAGAGGGCCCCGGCGATGTGCCCCCCGTCCAGCGGCAGCAACGGGATCAGGTTGAAGACGAACAGCGCCATGTTGAGCGAGGCGATGAGGGAGAGCAGGATCCAGAACCGGTCCGACATGGAGGCGCCCGCTGCGCCGAGGGCACCGTCGGCGACCTCGCCGGCGACCCGTCCGACGCCGACCACGGACATGGGCCCCTCGGCGTCGCGGTCCTCGACGCCGGCGACCGCCTGCGCCACGTCGACCATCCGCTGGGGCAGGGTGAGCACGATCCGGGCCGTCCCGGTGAACATGTCCCCGACGAAGCCGGGCACCGCGGTGATCGGCTGGGGCTCGTAGACGAAGGTGGGACTGGCCCCCAGGAAACCGACCTCGCCCAGGACCAGCTCGCCGGCCTCGTCCACCTGGTACTGGCCGTCGGGCGTCATGAGAGGGCGCTCGCGCAGCACGAGGTCGGCCTCCAGGTCGCGCCGCTCCCCCGCCCGCTCGACGGTGAAGGTGGCCGTCTCCCCGGCGTTCTGGATGGCGTAGGTGGTCTCCGACCAGGTGCTGACCGGAGTGCCGTCCACGGCCACGATCGTGTCCCCCGGCTGCAGACCGGCGGCCCGGGCCGGGGAGGGGTCCTGCCCCTCGCAGCTGTCGTCGGCGACGTCGGTGTTGGCGCACCGGGCCACCTCCGAGACCGTGGGCGTGAGGGTCCCCACGCCGTGCACGGTCAGGAGCAGGGTGACCAGGACGGCGGCGATGCCCAGGTTCATCAGGGGGCCGCCGGCCATGACGACGAGCCGCTGCCAGACCGGCAGCCGGTAGAACGTGCGGTGCTCCTCCCCCGGCCCGACCTCGTCCAGGGAGTCGGTGCGGGCCTGCTCCACCATCTGGTGGAAGGGGTTGGAGGAGGACCGGCGCAACCGTCCGCCGTCGCCGGGACGGGGTGGGAACATCCCGATCATGCGGACGTAGCCGCCCAGCGGGACCGCCTTGACGCCGTACTCCGTCTCACCGCGCTGCCGCGACCAGAGGGTGGGGCCGAAACCGACCATGTACTGGGTCACCTTGACGCCGAACCGCTTGGCGGGGACGAGGTGCCCGACCTCGTGCAGGGCGATGGAGACGGCGATGCCGACGACCATCACGAGCACGCCGAGCAGGTACATCACGGCTGGTCCTCCTGGTGCGGCGCCGGGCGGGTCACGGGTGGGCCTGCCGGGGCGGGTCCGTCCCGACGATGCGGGCGGACGCGGCCCGGCGGGCCCAGGCGTCGGCCGCCAGGACCTGGTCCACGGAGAGGTCAACTCCTGGCACGCCGGTTCCGTTCCCGGCGGCGTGGTCGTGCACCACCTGGGCGACGACGTCGACGATGTCGGGAAAGCGCAGACGCCCGTCGTGGAAGGCGTCCACGCACTCCTCGTTCGCGGCGTTGTAGACGGCCGGGAAGGTCCCGCCGGCCCTGCCCACCTGCTCGGCCAGGCGCACCGCGGGGAACGCCTCGTGGTCGAGGGGGAAGAACTCCCAGGTGGCGGCCCTGCTCCAGTCGCACGGCGCAGCCACGCCCGGCAGGCGGTCCGGCCAGGACAGGCCGAGGGCGATCGGGATGTGCATCGTCGGCGGGGAGGCCTGCACCAGGGTGGAGCCGTCCACGAACTCGACCATCGAGTGCACGACGGACTGCGGGTGGACCACCACCTCGATGTCCTCGAAGGGGACGTCGAACAGCAGGTGCGCCTCGATCACCTCCAGCCCCTTGTTGACCAGGGTGGCCGAGTTGGTCGTCACCACCCGGCCCATGTCCCAGGTCGGGTGCGCCAGCGCCTGCCGCGGGGTGACGTCGTGCAGCTCCGCGCGGGTCATGCCGCGGAAGGGTCCGCCGCTCGCGGTGACGACCAGCCGGCGCAGCTCCTCCCGCCGGCCGCCCCGCAGGCACTGGGCGATCGCGCTGTGCTCGGAGTCCACCGGGACGATCTGGCCCGGTGCCGCGGCGGCCCGCACGACCGGTCCGCCGACGATGAGCGACTCCTTGTTGGCCAGCGCCAGGGTGCTGCCGGCCGCGAGCGCGGCGAGCGTGGGCCTCAGGCCGATGCTGCCGGTGATCCCGTTGAGGACGACGTCGGACCCGTTGCCGGCCACGGTGGTGGCGGCCTCGGCACCACCGAGCAGCTCGGGCCGGTAGCCGGTGCGCCCCGCCGCCCGGGCGGCGTCGGCGAGGGCCTCGCGCAGCTGGACGCGGACGTCCTCCCCGTCGCGGGCGACGGCGACCTGCTGCACCTGCAGGTGGACGGCCTGGGCGGCCAGCTGCCGCAGGTCGGCACCACCGGCGGCCAGGGCCAGCACCTCGAACTGGCCGGGGTGGTCGTCGACCACCTCGACCGCCTGCGTGCCGATGGAACCGGTGGATCCGAGGATGGTCAGGGAGCGGGACGTCACCGGCCCATTGTGCCCTCCGCCGGGTCGGTGCTTCCGGACCCCATCACGGCGTCGACCGTCAGCCGGGCGCGGTCGCCCAGCCACCGTCGCGGGACCGGGTGGAAGGTGAACCGCCCGTCGTCGCCCGGTGTGGCCGCACCGGCCCAGCAGCCACCGGGGCCCAGCGCCAGCAGCACCCCCGTCGAGGACGACCTGCCGGTGCCCGCACCGTCGTCCCCGGCGTCCGCGCCGTCGCCGGGCGCCACGACCGTCAGCTCGGCGAGGACCGTGGGCCGCCCGAGGGCCTCGGCCAGCCGGTCCAGCCCGGCCGGGGCGGCGCGCACCGGGTCGCCCCGGCCGTCGACCGCGTCCGGCGGCAGGAGGGCCTCCTCCACCGACCGGGCCGCCTGCACCGGATCGGTGGTCAGGGACAGCGCGTGCAGCCCCTCCTCGTCGACATCCTCCACGCAGGCCCCCTCGGCCACCAGGTGCAGCACCCGGGCGGAGCGGAGGTGCTGGACGTCGTCGCCGGACGCTCCACGTCCGGCGGTGGGCGTTCCCGCCTGCGGTGCCGGGTCCTCGTCCCGACCCTGCACCACCCGCCCGACCACGCGCTGGGCGACGACGACCACGTCGGCCGCCAGCCGCACGTCGAGGGCCAGACCCACCGCCCCGGCCAGGTCGGGACCACCGGACCCGAGCTCGGTCCCGGTCTCCGCCCCTGTCCCCGTGGCCAACTCACCGTCGTCCGTCAGCAGGCCCCGGGCGCGCAGGCTGCGACGCGCGTGCTCCTCGACGGGCGTCGGCCCGGGATCGGCGCGGCCACCACCCAGGAGCCGCAGGTGCGCCTCCTCGACCAGCGCCAGCTCGACGTCGGTCAAGGTCACGAACGGCAGGAGGACGCTCACCACGACCACCCCGGGACCAGCACCGGGGACCTGCGCCCGGATCCCAGCGGCAGGTCCTCGACCGCGCTCCGACGCACCTGGTCGACCCGGGACGCCCGCCGGCCCACCACCACGCCCCGCCGGGTGCCGCCACCGGTGAGGCGCCGACCCGCCTCGGTTAGCCGCTGCAGGCCCAGGGATGCCCGGGAACGCGCCCGTCGCAGCGCGGCATCACCGGCGCGGCCGACCCACCGCCCCGTCGCCGCCCCGACCGACCGCGCCCGGGACCACGTCGCGCCGGCCGCCCGGCCGATCGCCGCCCGGTGGTCGTAGAGCCAGGACCCGGTCGTCCACGCCGGGTAGGCCCCCACCCCGACCGCTCCGGCGAGCGCGACCGGGGGGAGGACGGTGGCCAGCGCCATCGCCGGCACCCCGACGACGGCCCCGCCGGCGACGGTCCGCGTCACCGTCCCGCGCCAGCCCTCGTAGCCGCCACCGTCGCGCAGGTCGGACAGCGCTCCGAACCAGGTCCAGACCGGTGACAGCCGCCCCATCAGGGCGACCGGGCCGTGCAGGCGACGGGGCACGAACCGTCCGGCCGAGCGGCCCTGGCGTGCTCCTGCCCACCCGGCGGGCGTCCGCCGCAGCCGTTCCCGGGCCGCCTCCCGGACGCCGGTGTCCCGTGCCCACCGCGCCCGGGCGAGGGTGGTCAGCCCGGCCACCGCGACCCCGGCACGCGCCACCGGTCGCCGCACGCCGCTCAGCTTGGTGCCCGCCCTGACGAGCGTGACCAGGTGCTCCAGCGCCGTGCGCAGCGGCGCGACGATCTCCCGCAGCGTCCGGGCGGCCACCGCCAGGGCGCGCTCCAGGTCCTCCCCCGCCTGGCGCACCCGTTCCCCGGCACGGACGAGCTCGATCTCCAGCGCCTCCGTCCTGGCCGTGATGAGCGGGAGCAGCCAAGGGTCGGCCGTCGGCGCCGCCCTGAGCCGGGCCAGCTCCTCGGCGACCTCGTCCGCCCGACGTCGCCACCGCTCCACCTCCCGCCGGGTCGCTTCCGTCACGTCGGCGACGCCGCACAGGACCTCTGCGACCCGGTCGCCCGGAGCGGCCAGCGACGCGACGAGCCGGCCGGTCGCGTCGGCCCGGGCGGACTGCTCCAGCGCGGCCAGACCCACCCAGGACGGGCCGGCCGCCCCGGCGGTGCGGACCTCGGTGGAGAGCCGGTGGAGCTCGACCCCGGCCGCCCGCAACCGGTCGGCGACCGCCCTCACCTCCTCGGGTCGGGCCCGGGCGAGGACGTCGGGGGCGCTCACGCCGACCCTCCCCCACCGGTGGGGACCCAGGCCAGGCACACCCGGTCCTCCACCTGGCCGTAGGCGACGGCCGCCTCCCTGGTGCCGCGGCCCAGCGCGTCGACGGCGACCCCCAGCGCCACGGCATACCGGGTCCAGTCCTGCCCCGCCTCGGTCAGGGCCGCGCCGAGGTCACCCCCGCCGACCGCCGCTCCTGCCTGCTCCCAGCCGGGTCCGACCACCCGCAGCACGTCCTCCAGCGCCCGCGCGACCCGGTCGAGCCGCCCGGCCAGCGCCTCGACCGCGGCGACGTCCACGGCGATCCGGTCCACCATCGACACCCACCCTCCCCCGCCGGGGTCCCTCGCCCACGACGGCTGCTGCGAGGGTAGGACGCGGGGCGCCCGCGGGATCCCCGTCGTCCACAGGTCCAGGCGCGGGTCTGCGTCAGGACGGTCCCACCGGGGGCCGCTCCCGGTCAGCGGCCCCGCAGCACCGGGCCGAGGTCGTCGAGCACCGAGACGTCCTCGATCGTCGAGGGCACCTGGGCCTCCTGCCCGTCGGCGATCTGCCGCATCGTCTTGCGCAGGATCTTGCCGGAGCGCGTCTTGGGCAGCGCCTCGACGATGTCGACCTGGCGCAGGGCCGCGACGGCGCCCACCTCGGAGCGCACCCGCTGGACCAGCTCCGCACGCAGGCGCTCCCGCCCCTCCTCGTCGGGGTCGATCCCGGCCTTGAGCACGACGAGGGCACGGGGCACCTGCCCCTTCAGCGGGTCGCTGACGCCGATGACGGCGCACTCGGCCACGGCCGGGTGCCCGGCCAGGGCCTCCTCGAGCGACCCGGTCGACAGCCGGTGGCCGGCGACGTTGAGCACGTCGTCGGTGCGGCCCATCACGAAGACGTAGCCGTCGTCGTCCACGTAGCCCCCGTCGCCGGAGAGGTAGTAGCCCTCGAACGCGGACAGGTAGGAGGAGACGTAGCGGTCGTCGTCGCGCCACAGCGTCGGCAGGGTCCCGGGGGGCAGCGGCAGCTTCAGGCAGATGGCGCCCTCGGTGCCGGGCCCGACCTCCCGGCCCACCTCGTCGAGCACGCGCACGTCGTAGCCCACGGTGGGCAGCGTCGGGCTGCCCGGCTTGATCTCGAACGGAACGATCCCCACGGGGTTCGTCGCGATCGGCCACCCGGTCTCGGTCTGCCACCAGTTGTCCACGACCGGCACCCCCAGGTGGTCGGTGGCCCACTGCCAGGTGTCGGGGTCGAGCCGTTCGCCGGCGAGGAAGAGGGTGCGCAACGAAGAGAGGTCGTGGCCGGCCACGAGGGTGGCGTCCGGATCCTGCTTCTTGATCGCCCGGATGGCGGTCGGGGCCGTGAAGGCCGCGACGACGTCGTGCTCCTCGATCAGCCGCCAGTAGGTGCCGGCGTCGGGCGTGCCGACCGGCTTGCCCTCGAACAGGACCGTCGTGGCCCCCGTCAGCAGCGGCGCGTAGACGATGTAGGAGTGGCCGACCACCCAGCCGACGTCCGAGCCGCACAGCCAGGCCTCCCCCGGCTGCACGCCGTAGAGGTTCGTCATCGACCACCGCAGCGCGACCGCATACCCCCCGCTGTCCCGCACGATGCCCTTGGGCCTGCCGGTGGTGCCCGAGGTGTAGAGGACGTAGAGCGGGTCGGTGGCCTCCACCGGCACGCACGCCGCCGGGGCCACCGCGTCGGGATGCATGAGCCGGTCCCAGTCGAGGTCGCGCTCCCCCATCTCGCAGGTCAGCTGCTCGCGCTGCAGGATGACGCAGTGGTCGGGCTTGTGCGCCGAGCGTTCGATCGCCTCGTCCAGCATCGGCTTGTAGGCCACCGTGCGGTTCGGCTCGATCCCGCAGCTGGCCGAGACGACCACGGTGGGCTCGGCGTCCTCGATCCTGGCGGCCAGCTCGGCCGGCGCGAACCCGCCGAAGACGACCGAGTGCACGGCCCCGATCCGGGCGCAGGCCAGCATCGCCACGACGGCCTCGGGCACCATCGGCATGTAGATGACGACCCGGTCGCCCTTGGTCACGCCCAGGTCGCGCAGCACGCCGGCGAAGCGCGCGACCACGTCCAGCAGCTGGGCGTAGGTGTAGCTGCGCCCCGTCCCGGTCACCGGGCTGTCGTAGATGAGCGCCGTCTGGTCGGCCCGCCCGTGGACGACGTGCCGGTCGAGGGCGTTGAAGCACACGTTGAGCCGTCCGCCGGCGAACCAGCGGTAGAACGGCGGGTTGGTGTCGTCCAGGACCGTGCGGGGCGGGGTGACCCAGTCGATGAGCCCGGCCGCCTCCCCCCAGAAGGTCTGCGGGTCCGCGAGGCTCGCGGCGACGAGGTCCCGGTAGCTCTGGCGGGCGTCGTTGTCCATGGCTCCACTCCGATCGTTCCGCACCGCCGCCACCCCGGTCGGTCCGCGGTC
>DATISK010000120.1:0-2134 GCA_035581545.1 Ornithinimicrobium sp.
CTGCACCCGGAAGTCGTCGTCGAAGGGCCCGTCCAGCGGGCCCTGGTCCATGAACGCCGCCGCGGCGTCCTCCGACCCCTCGACCGGGGCGACCTCGTCGAGCAGGTCGCCCAGGGAGACCCCGAGCAGCCGCACCTGCTCCTTCTCCAGGGACACCGTGGTCCGCCGGTCGCCGTCCCCGGCCTGGAGGAAGAACGTCCGCTGCCCCGGGGGGCCGACGCTGCCGGCGACGAACCGCTCGGGCGGGTCGTAGACGTGTTCGGGCATGGTCACAACCCTACGTGGCGCCCGCGCCGCCACCGACCGCGGCGTCGCCCGAGGCCCCGCGCTTCGCCAGCTGCGTCCGCAGCGCCGACAGGTCGACCGGACCGGCCCCGGTGTCGTTGGTGCGCAGCACGAACGGCCGTTCCGGGGTGCGGTGCACGATGCTCACCGACGCCGGGTCGACCACGATCCGCTGGAACTCGTCCAACGGCGTCGCCAGCGCCTCGGCCAGCACGGCCTTGATGACGTCTCCGTGGCTCACCGCCACCCACACCGCACCCGCGCCGTGCTCGGCCTCGGTGCGGGCGTCCCACTCCCGGACCGCCGCGACGGCGCGCGCCTGCATCCCGGCCATCGACTCGTGCTCGTGCTCGTCGTGGGAGGGGAAGGTCACCGTCGAGGGGCGGTCCTGCACCTGCCGCCACAGGGGTTCGTGCGCCAGCTCCGTCAGCGCCCGGCCGGTCCACGCGCCGTAGCGTGCCTCCCCCAGCCGCTCGTCGGTGTGCACGGCGGGTCGGACCGCAGCGGGTATGCCGCCCACGAGCGCCTGCGCGGTCTCCTGGCACCGCTGCAGCGGGCTGGCCACGACGGTGACGACCCCGGTGTCCGCCAACCGGGCCGCCACCGCCGCCGCCTGGTCCCGCCCGGTGGCGTCCAGTCCCAGACCCGGGGTCCACCCGGCGAGCACGCCGGTGGCGTTGGCCTCCGTGCGGCCGTGGCGCACGAGCAGGCACAGTGCCACCTCAGAGCCCCCGTCCGAGCCGTGCGTGCGCCTCGACGGCCACCTCCAGCGCCTCCCGACGGGCGGCGGCGTCCTTCCCCCAGGGAGCCACGGTGAGGGTGGTGATCCCGGCGTCGGCGTACCGCCGCATCCGCTCGGTGATGCGGTCCACGTCGCCGAGCAGGGAGGTGTCGTCGACGAACTGCGGGGGCAGCGCCGCGGCCGCCTCGGCCCAGCGTCGCTGGAGGTAGAGCTCCTGCACCCGGTCGGCCTCCTTCTCGTACCCCATCCGGCAGGCCAGCCGGTGGTAGAAGTTCTGCGTCCGGCTGCCCATGCCCCCCACGTAGAGCGCCGGGTAGGGGCTGACGGTGCGTGCGCACTCCTCCAGGTCCTCCCCGGTGGCGAGGGCGACCGTCGCGCTGGCGTCGAAGTGCGCAGGAGGACCGTCGGAGCGTCGCCTCACCCCCGCCTCGAGGTGGGCCCGCTGCTCGACGAAGTGGTCCGGCGAGACGAACACCCCCAGCCAGCCGTCGGCGATCTCACCGGCCAGCTCCATGTTCTTCGGCCCCACGGCCGCCAGGTAGAGCGGGATCCTGCGTCGGTGGGTGTGCGTCAGCCGCAACGGCTTGCCCGGGCCGTCCGGCAGGGGCAGGGTGAAGTGCTTGCCCTCGTAGCTGACGGGGCGGCGCGAGAGCGCGAGCCGCACGATCTGCGCATACTCCCTGGTCCGCCCCAGGGGAGCGTCGAAGCGCACCCCGTGCCACCCCTCGGAGACCTGAGGTCCGCTGACGCCCAGACCGAGCCGGAACCGACCGCCGGAGAGGCTGTCCAGACTGGCTGCGGCCATCGCCGTCGCCGCCGGCGTGCGGGCCGGGATCTGCATGACGCCGGCGCCCAGACCGATCTGCTCGGTGGTCGCACCGACCCAGGCCAGGATGCTCACGACGTCGGGCCCGTAGGCCTCCGCGGCCCAGAAGACGTCCACGCCCAGCTCGTCGGCCCGGTGGACCAGGGCGAGGTTCTCCTCGTCCCGACCCTGCCCCCAGAACCCGCAGCTCAGGCCGAGCCGCACCGTCAGCCCCGCGGCGACGGGTCGACGTCGTACTCCTCGTCGTCCAGCCCGAGGTAGGGCTCGCCCCCGTCCTCCTC
>DATISK010000121.1:0-3774 GCA_035581545.1 Ornithinimicrobium sp.
TCGGGCAGCTCGTGGGCCCGCAGGCGCTCGAGCAGCCGGGCGCCGTCAGGGTTCGAGGCGACCCATGCGTCGAAGCGCTCCTGCCACGCGGCGTGCGCCTGCTGGCCTCGACCGACCACGGCGCGGGCGTGCTGGAGGACCTCGTCGGTCACCGGGAAGGTCTCGTCCGGGTCGAACCCGAGCAACCGCTTCGTCGCCGCGACCTCATCCTCACCCAGGGCCGAGCCGTGCGAGGCACCGGTGTCGCGGGCGTCGGGGGCGTGCCAGGCGATGATCGTGCGCAGGATCACCAGGGTCGGCCGGTCGGTGCGCGTCTTCGAGGCCTCCAGCGCCGTGAAGAGGGCGTCGACGTCCTCGGTGTAGCCCGTCGCACCGCGCCAGTCGACGGTCTCCACGTGCCAGCCGTAGGACTCGTAGCGCTTCCCGACGTCCTCGCTGAAGGAGATGTCGGTGTCGTCCTCGATCGAGATGAAGTTCTGGTCGTAGATGAGGGTGAGGTTGGACAGCTCCTGGTGGCCCGCGAGGGAGGAGGCCTCGGAGGACACGCCCTCCATCAGGTCGCCGTCGGAGGCGACGACCCACACGTGGTGGTCGAAGGGGGACTCGCCGGGAGCGGCGTCCGGGTCGAGCAGACCGCGCTGACGTCGTTGCGCCATGGCCATGCCCACGGCGGAGGCCAGGCCGGAACCCAGGGGTCCGGTGGTGATCTCGACCCCGGTCGTGTGGTGCACCTCGGGGTGCCCCGGGGTGGCGCTGCCCCAGGTGCGCAGCGCCTCGAGGTCCTCCATCTCCATGCCGTAGCCGGACAGGTAGAGCTGGATGTACTGGGTGAGGCTGGAGTGCCCGCAGGAGAGCACGAAGCGGTCCCGGCCCAGCCAGTGCGGATCGGAGGGGTCGTGGGTCATGACGTTCTGGTAGAGCAGGTAGGCCAGGGGGGCCAGGCTCATGGCCGTTCCGGGGTGTCCGTGGCCCGCGTGCTGCACGGCGTCGGCCGCGAGGACACGCACGGTGTCCACCGCCCGGACGTCCGTGTCGGTCCAGCCCACCTCGTCGGCGATCGGCCGGGTCAGGCCCTGGTCGCGGCCGGCGGTGAGGGTCGGGGCGGTCTGGCTCACGTGTTCTCCTCGGGTGTAGGACGGACGGGTGCGGCCGCCGGCCCGGGGCCGGCACGGCATACCCCGACCTTAGCCGCTCACCCCTCGACGCGCTCCCGTTGCCGACTGTTGCCGCACCCGCCGCGGGGGCTGCCCGGGGGGTCGTGGGTGCCGGACGACGCAGGCCCACGGAGTACCATCGAGGGACGTCAGCGTCCCGTGGGGACGACGCCCGCCACCCGAAGGACACCGTGACCACGCTCGACCCGCGCCCCGCGCCCGACGGCCCCACCGACGTCACCGTCGGAGCCGCCCGAGGACGCACCCGGCGGGACGTGGTCCGCGACTACGTGGCCCTGACCAAGCCCCGGATCATCGAGCTGCTGCTCGTCACCACCTTCCCGGTGATGTTCCTGGCGCAGCGGGGGGTCCCGCCGGTGTGGCTCATCGTGGCGACCCTCGTGGGCGGGACGCTCGCGGCCGCCTCGGCCAACGTCCTGAACTGCTACCTGGACCGCGACATCGACGCGCAGATGCACCGCACCTCCAACCGGCCGCTGGTCACCGGCACGATCAGCCCCCGCGCGGCGCTGGTCTTCGGCGCCGTCCTGGGCGTGGCCTCGGTGCTGTGGCTGGGGCTGCTCGTGAACTGGATCTCGGCCTGGCTCGGACTGGCGGCGATCGCCCTCTACGTCGTCTTCTACACGATGATCCTCAAGCGTCGCACCAGCCAGAACATCGTCTGGGGCGGCGTCGCCGGCTGCGTGCCCGTCCTCATCGGCTGGTCGGCCGTGACAGGGTCGGTCTCCTGGGAGGCGCTGATCCTCTTCCTGGTCGTCTTCTTCTGGACGCCGCCGCACTACTGGCCCCTGTCGATGCGTTTCCGCGAGGACTACGCGGCCGCCGGGGTGCCGATGCTGCCGGTCGTCGCCGAGGACGTGGCGGTGGGTCGCCGGATCGTGGGCTACGCGTGGGTGACCGTGCTGACCTCCCTGACCCTGGTCCCCGTCGCCCCGATGGGCTGGATCTACACCGTCGTCGCGATCGTCTCGGGGGCGCTGTTCGTCGTCGAGGCGCACCGTCTGCTCGGTCGCGCGCGCCGGGGGGTTGCGGGGCCCGCCCTGGGAGCGATGCGCCTGTTCCACTACTCGATCAGCTATCTGACCCTGCTCTTCCTCGGCGTGGCGGTCGACCCGCTGATCCACCTGCCGCTGCCCGTGTGAGCCGTGGCCACCACCCCTCGTGACCCTCTGGAAGCGTGACCCGATGACCGCACCCGCCACCCCGGCCACCCTGCTGACCGCCCTGCGCGGGCGGTTGATGCCGGAGCGGCCCGGCGGGTGGCTGCGGGCCACCGCCTGGGCCTCCCTGCTGGCCAACGCCCTCCTCGTGCTCACCGGCGGCCTCGTGCGCCTCACCGGGTCGGGGCTGGGCTGCCCCACCTGGCCGCGCTGCACCGACGACTCGTGGACCTCCACCCGGGCGATGGGGGTGCACGGGGCGATCGAGTTCGGCAACCGGCTGCTGACCTTCCTCCTCGTCGCCGTCGCGGTGCTCACCCTCCTGGCGGTCTGGCGTTCGCGACGGACCCATCCGGGCATGCTGTCCCTGGCCGTCGCGCTGGGGGCCGGGATCGTCGTCCAGGCGGTGGTCGGCGGGATCACCGTGCGCACGGGACTGAACCCATGGGTGGTCGGCGTCCACTTCATGCTCTCGGCGGTGATGATCGCGGTCGCCGCGGTGCTGGTGGGCCGTGCCCGCCGGGCGTCCCTGCCGCAGGTCGCGGTCGAGCAGCGCGCCGGCCAGGTCGGGCGGACCGCTGGCCGCTGGCTGCGGGGGACCGCCCTGGCCGTGGCAGGACTGTCGTTCGTCGTGGTCTACGTCGGGACGCTGGTCACGGGCACGGGGCCGCACGCCGGCGACGCCGGTGAGGTGGCGCGGCACACGTTCGACGCCTACGTCGTCACCCGCTTCCACAGCCTGCCGGCCTACCTGCTCCTCGGGGCGACGGTGCTCGGCCTCGTCCAGGCGGCCCGTCAGGGCTGGCCCTCGACGGTGCGCCGCCCGTTCGCGCTCCTGGGTGCCGTGCTGGTCGCCCAGGGGCTGATCGGCTACTACCAGTTCTTCACCGGTCTGCCGGTCGCGGCGGTGGCGCTCCACCTGGTCGGCGCCGCGGTGCTGGTCGCGGTCGTCGGCACCGTGCTCGACCGGTCGTACGCCGTGTCCGCCCCCGCCGGGGAGGGTGTCGGCGACGGCGCCCGGACCGGGGAGACCACGACCGTCTGAGGCGAGCGCGGCCGACCGGTCCGAGCCCGGCCGGCGGGTCCGGAGCGTGACGGGCGGTCCGAGCGCGGCCGACCAGCCCGAGCGCGGACGGCTGAGGGACGACCGTCGGGGTCGACCTTCTGCTGCGGCGTGTCGCGTGCTGCAGGAACGGCGCCGGAGCGCGGGACACGCCGCAACGCCGACGGCACCGTGCGCGACACGCCGGAGAGGGCCCGGGGAGAGCCGGGGGAGCGCCGGGGAGGGCCGGGGGAGCGCCGGGGAGGGCCCGGGGCCCGAGGTGCTCAGTCCGACCAGCGCAGGGCGCGGCGGGCGACCAGGCCCGCGACCACGGCCCAGGCCAGCAGGATCAGGACCGGGACGACCGCCAGCCGGCCGTCGACGAGGGCGGTCCGCA
>DATISK010000122.1:0-4848 GCA_035581545.1 Ornithinimicrobium sp.
GGCCCCGGCGTCGTGGTGCAGCTGGAGGACGCCACCACCCAGGTCGACGCCGCGCCCGGGGAGGACGCCGACCCCGAACGGGTGAACGCGCGCGACATCCAGCTGGTCGTCAACGGGTTGTGGTCGGCGGGCGCGGAGGCCGTGTCCGTCAACGGCCACCGCCTCACGTCGATGTCCGCGATCCGCTACGCGGGCGAGGCCGTGGTGGTGGACTTCCGCAGCCTGGCGCCCCCCTACGAGATCAGGGCGATCGGTGACCCCGACGCGCTGCTGGCCGAGACCACCACCGGAACCACCGGGACCTACCTGGCCCAGCTCCGCAACCAGCTGGCCATCCGCTCCGACGTCGTCGCCCCGCCGGAGGTCGTGATCGACCCGGCCGAGCGGCTGACCACCCGGGTGGGGCGGGTTCCCGCGGCGCCCGCCACCGAGGAGGACGCATGATCCCGCTCATCGGACTGGTCCTGGGCGTGCTGCTCGGGCTCGTCGTCAGCCCCGAGGTGCCGCTCTGGCTCCAGCCCTACCTGCCCATCGCGGTGATCGCCGCCCTGGACGCCGTGTTCGGCGCCACCCGCGCCGCGCTCGAGGGCATCTTCAACGACCGCGTCTTCGTGGTCTCCATCCTGTCCAACGTCGTCGTCGCCGCTCTCATCGTCTTCCTCGGCAACCAGCTCGGGGTGGGGGCCCAGCTGTCCACCGGGGTCGTGGTGGTCCTGGGCCTGCGGATCTTCTCCAACGTCGCGGCGATCCGACGGCACCTCCTGGGGGCCTGATGGGCGCGACGCCGCGGCCCCGGGGGCCGTTGAACAGGATCAGGCGCCGACCCGTCTCGGACCCGACCCCGGCCCAGGCCCGTCGTCGGCTGCGCACGATCACCTCCCTGCGCCTCGCCCCCGGCCAGGTCGTGGCCGCCGTCATCACCGCCCTCCTCGGGATCGCGCTGGTCGCCCAGGTCCGCGCGCAGGACGAGGCAGGTCTGAGCCAGCTGCGCGAGAGCGAGCTGGTGGCCCTGCTCGACGACGTGTCCGGACGGGTGGACGCGCTCCAGCGCGAGGTGGTGGAGCTGGAGGGCGACCGCCGCCAGCTCCAGGGGCAGCAGGGGGACGTCGCCGCGGCCGAGGCGGCCCGGCAGCGCCTGGAGTCCTACGCCATCCTGGCCGGGACGGTGCCCGTCCAGGGCCCGGGGATCTCGGTCGTCGTCGACGACCCCGACCGGGCCATGACCCAGACCATGCTCCTGGACGCCATCCAGGAGCTGCGCGACGCGGGGGCCGAGGCGATCCAGGTCGGCAACGTCCGGGTGGTGGCCTCCAGCCACGTCGGCGTCGCCGGCGGGGCCGCGGCCGGCTCGGTCACCCTCGACGGCGCGGTCCTCGTCCCACCCTTCCGCATCGTGGCGATCGGCGAGGCGCACACGCTCGCCGGCGGCCTGGCCATCCCCGGTGGTTTCCTCGACAGCCTCCGCGGGGCCGGTGCCACCGCCCAGGTCGTGGAGGGGGACGAGGTCCTCGTCGACGCGGTCCGGCCCACGCCGGACCCCCGATGGGCCGAGCCGGTGCCCGCGACCCCCTCCTCGTAGGGTAGAAAAGGACACACACCACGGCAGGTCGCAGCGCGGCACCAGCCCAGACCGAGGAGAGCGATGAGCACCTTGCACTATCCGGACGACCTTCGGTACACCACCGATCACGAGTGGGTCCGTGACATGGGTGAGGGCGTGGTCCGCATCGGCATCACGGCCTACGCGCAGGACGCGCTGGGCGACGTCGTCTACGTCTCGCTGCCCACCGTCGGCGACACCGTCGCGGTCGGCGACGCGGTCGGCGAGGTGGAGTCGACCAAGTCCGTCAGCGACATCTACGCCCCCGTGGCCGGCGAGGTCAGCGGCAGCAACGACGCCCTCGACGGGACGCCGGAGCTGCTCAACACCGACACCTACGGGGAGGGCTGGATGTACGAGGTCAAGGTCGAGGACCCGGCCGTGCTCGAGAGCCTCCTGGACGCCACCGCCTACCAGGCCACGCTCGACTGAGCGCGCCAGGGGTGCTGTCGGCACCCTGCACTAGAGTGGGGACCGGTGGCCGACCACGTCGGTCACCGGTCCCTCCCGCCCCGGACCACCACCGCGCACCACCAGGAAGGTCAGCACGTGAGCGACCGCGACCGCGAGCACCACGACTTCGGCACCGACCCCGCCACGGCGCGGCTGCCCGGGGGTGCCGAGCTGCCGTCGGCGGACTACACCTTCGACGACGAGGCGCCCCGGCTCTCGCCCGAGGACCAGCGCACCGTCGACGCGCTGCGGCCCGGCACCGCCCTGCTCATCGTGCTGCGCGGACCCAACGCGGGGGCCCGCTTCCTCCTCGACGCGGACGAGGTCAGCTCCGGCCGCCACCCCAACAGCGACATCTTCCTCGACGACGTCACGGTCTCCCGCCGGCACGCGGTCTTCGCCCGCGAGGGTGACGGCTACCTGGTGCGCGACGTCGGATCGTTGAACGGCACCTACGTCAACCGCGAGCGGATCGACGAGGGCGTGCTGCACCAGGGGGACGAGGTGCAGATCGGCAAGTTCCGGCTGGTCTACTACCGCAGCCGCTCGTGACCTCGGCTGCTCGGGCCGAGGGGACCCCGGAGGGCGTCTCGATCGGGGCGGTCCTGCGCGAGCTGCAGGCCGACTTCCCCGACCTGACCATCTCCAAGATCCGCTACCTGGAGACGGAGGGGCTGATCTCCCCGGAGCGGCGCGCCTCGGGCTACCGGCTCTTCGCGCCCGCGGACGTCGCGCGGCTGCGCTTCATCCTCACCGCCCAGCGGGACCGGTTCTGGCCCCTGAAGGTCATCAAGGACGCCCTGGACCGGCTCGACCAGGGGCTGGACGTGCCCGGCCTGACGGACGGCGTCCCCGACGGCGATCCGAAGGCGCCCCGACCCACCCTGCCCGAGCGTGCCGACGTGCACCGTGGGTCCGAGGGGGGCGCCGACGGTCAGGACCGGCGGACGGCCCCGCCCGTCGCCGACCTCAGCGCCGCCGCCCTGCGCCGGCGCCGGGCCGTGCGGCTGACCCCGCTGGAGCTGCGCGAGCGCACCGGCCTGGACCGGGGCGCCTACGGTCACCTGCTCGCCTTCGGCCTGCTGCGCACGGACGCCTCGGGCCGCCACCACGCCGACGACCTGGACGTGGCCACGGCCGCCTCGTCGCTGGCCCGCTACGGCCTGGAGGCCCGGCACCTGCGTGCGTTCCGGGTGGGGGCGGACCGGGAGATCGGGCTGGCCCAGCAGATCCTCGAACCCCTGCGCCGCCGCCGGGCCCGGGGCGCGGAGGGTCCCGACCCCGCCCAGGCCGAGGCCGAGCTGCTCTCGACCATGCTCGCCCTGCACGTCGCGCTCGTGCGGTCCGGCCTCGCCCGAGGTCACTGAGGGACCGCCCGTCGGCACCGAGGGGCGCGGCCGCGGCCCCGGCGGAGTACCGTGGGTGGCGTGAAGGAGCTGGACGTCCTCGGAGTGCGGGTGGAGATGCCCACCAACAGCCCCATCGTGCTGCTGCGGGAGCGCGACGGGCAGCGCTACGTGCCCATCTGGATCGGCGCCCCGGAGGCCACCGCCATCGCCTATGCGCAGCAGGGGGTGGAGCCGCCGCGGCCGCTCACCCACGACCTCATGGTCGACGTCGTGGAGGCTCTGGGCCGTCGGCTCGAGCAGGTCCACGTGACCGCGGTCGAGAAGGGGACCTTCTACGCCGAGCTGCACTTCGACGGTGGCATCGTCGTGTCCGCGCGCCCGTCGGACGCGATCGCCCTGGCCCTGCGCACGGCGACCTCGATCCTGGCGCCCGAGGAGCTGCTGGACGAGGTGGGGATCACCATGGCCGTCGAGGAGGAGGACGAGGTCGAGCGCTTCCGCGAGTTCCTCGACAACGTCTCCGCAGAGGACTTCGAGGAGTGATGGCCCGGGCGCGCTGCGTGACACCGCACGACCCCGGCGCGTCGGTCGTTGACCCGGCACCCCCGGCCACCTACCGTCAAGGTGTGCACACGATGCACATGAGTCACACCCATCACACGTGCGAGGAGGACCGGTGAGCGCTGGCGCAGACCCCGGCACCCAGGCTGGGCCCGGTCGGGACGGCCGTCCGTCCCAGGGCGTGCTCTTCACCGAGGACATCCCCGCCCTCGACGAGACCATCGGCTTCCGCGGCCCCACGGCCTGCGGTGCAGCAGGGGTCACCTACCGCCAGCTGGACTACTGGGCCAGGACCGGGCTGCTCGAGCCCTCGGTGCGCAACCCCAGCGGGTCCGGCACCCAACGGCTCTACAGCTTCCGCGACATCCTCGTCCTGAAGATCATCAAGCGGCTCCTGGACACCGGGGTCTCGCTCCAGCAGATCCGCGTGGCCGTCACCGCCCTGCGGGAGCAAGGGGTGGAGGACCTGGCCCGGATCACCCTCATGAGCGACGGCGCCAGCGTCTACGAGTGCACCAGCGACGACGAGGTCATCGACCTCGTCCGCGGCGGCCAGGGAGTCTTCGGGATCGCCGTGGGCAGCGTCTGGCGCGAGGTCGAGGGGCAGCTGGCCCAGCTGCCCGGCGAGCGTGCCGACGACCCCGTGCTCAGCCACCCGGGGGACGAGCTGTCCGCCCGCCGCCGGGCCCGCCGCACCTCCTGACCGGGCGACCCGCCGCACCCTCCGGGGCCGTCGCGGACCGCCGGGCTGGTGCACGTCCGCGCACCTTGCTGCTAGATTGACGGTGCCGTCGACGCCGCGCGGGAGAGACCCCACGAGCACCGGTCGTGGGGCGCCGAAGGGGCAATCTCCCCGACAAGCTCTCAGGCGCCCGGACCGCGCGG
>DATISK010000123.1:0-10973 GCA_035581545.1 Ornithinimicrobium sp.
CGGGACGTCGATCGCCGCCGGGCTGGCCCGGACGTGGACCACCGGCGGGGACGACGCGCTCGTCCGCCGCGCCGCCGAGCTGGGCGGACGCTGGACCCTCCTCGCCGCCCGCGCCCGGCCGGGACCGCCCGTCGGGCGCGACCCGGCGCTCCTCCTCGTCGTGCCCGACACGCACGCCACCCAGCCGGTCTTCTCCGCCACCGCAGGGGGACGGCTGGCCCTGGCCAGCTCCGCCTCCCTCGTCGCGGCCAGCCTCGGCCTGCCCGAGGACGAGGACGCGCTCACGCTGCTGGCGGAGCTGCGGTCCCGCCGGCGGGGCGCGGTGACCTACCTGCCCGGGCGGCGCACGGCATACCGGGGCCTGGATCCGCTCCTGCCCAACTCCCTGCTCAGGGTGCACCTGGGTGGGCCCCACGGCGCGGCGGCGGCCGTGCACCACGAGCGCTTCTGGCCGTGGCGCGAGCGGGTCGGGACCACCGACGTCGACGCCGTCTACGAGGTCTTCCGCGCGCGGCTGGGCCGTCACGTGGAGCTGCTGGCCGGCGTGGGCAGACCCGCGGTCAGCCTGACCGCCGGCGGCGACAGCCGGGCCACCGCCGCCGTCGCCCGGCAGGCCCTGCGCGAGCGCGACGGGTTCGCCTTCACCTACGTCAACCCGCGCGACGCGCGCACCGGGCCGGCGGCGATGACCGACGTCACGGGAGCCAGCGCCGTGGCCGCCCAGCTGGGTCTGCCCCACCGGGTGCTGCGGTGGCGCCAGCCCCCCGCCGGAGGCACCTTCGACGTGCTGCACCGCCGCACCTACGCACCGCTCCTGCCCTCCCGCGGCGCGGCGCACGCGATGTGGGCCGATCTCCCGCCGGACCTCGTCCAGCTGCAGTCCAACTGCGCCGAGACCGGCACCACCTTCCTGCGCCGGCGCACCGACGAACCGCTCTCGCCCCTGCGGCTGGCCCGGATGATGATGAACGCCACGGACGGACTGGAGGACCTCGCCGACCGGATGTACGGCGGCTACGTGGAGCACGCGCAGATGGCCGCCGACCGCCTGCTCGGCTACGACCACCACGACCGCTTCTACTGGGAGCAGCGGATCGGTCGCTGGGGATGGCAGAAGTTCGTCGACGGCGACCTGGGGCACCGCATCCTGCTCCCGTTCAACGACCGGGTGCTGCTGGAGACGATGCTGTCCCTGCCCTACCCGCAGCGCGAGGCCAAGGTGCTCCTGGAGCGGATCTTCGCCGAGGAGCCACGCGCCCGTCTGCCGCGTCGACGCGAACCCCTGGGCCGCCCGCAGGCCAGGGCGGCCGCCGCCCGGCTGCCCGGGCTCCTCGGTCGACGGGCCGTGCGCGAGGTCCACCGGCGCCAGCGCGCCACCGACCTGGACCGCCTCACCTGGTCCAGGGGGTATGCCGTCCTCCCCGACCCGAGGGGCGGGGGCGCGCACGAGGCGGACCGGGTGCCGCGGGGCTGGCCCCGGCTGCCCCTCCCCGGCGGCCGGTCGGTGCTGCGGCACCACCCCGGACTGGACCGTGGTCTGGCCGGCTCGGAGGACCTGTGGGCGCTCTTGCTGGGAGACCCCGTGGACCTCACCGAGGGCGTGGTGGGCGCCCGGCGGGTGGCCGTGCGGCTCCGCCGCCTGCTCGAGGGACACCCGGACCAGGCGTCCTCCGCCGCGGCCGCGCTGGCCGGCAGCTGGGTCGTGCTCCTCCGGTCGCCGGGACGCACCACGGTCCTCACCGACCCCCTGGTCAGCCTGGGTCTGCACCTCCTCGGCGACGGGCGGGGGCTGGTGTCCCACGCCACCCTCGCACCCGAGGCGTCCCCCGACCTGCTCCCCGGGACGCACGCCCTGACCAGCACCGGGGGGCCCGGCGACGGGCCGCTCGCCACGGTGCCGGTCGACGAGGTGGCCGACCCCGCGGGCCGCTGCCTCCCCGGCGACACGCGCCGTGCCCGGCTGGCCCGGCACGCCGACCTCCTGCTCGGCCGCGGTCCCGCCTGCCTGGCCCTGGACGGCGGGGACGCCGACCGGGAGCTGCTGGACCTGGTCGCCGGGTCTGCGGACGCGGACGCCGTCACCTGGTGGGACCGCCGGGCCGACGACCGGACGGCCGGCCGGGTGATCAGCGCCAACCGGCTCGCCGTCGGGGCCGGTCTCCCCCACCGGGTCCTCGGCCTGCTCGAGGATGCCGACGGCTCCGGGGGCGAGCCGGGACGCGGAGCCCGTGAGCGGGCGCTGGCGGCCCTGCACCGCACCTGGGGGCGCGACGACCTCCCCCTTCCCGTCAGCGACGCGCTGACTCAGGCGCTGCGCCCCGAGGCGGTCCTGTGGTGGGGGGCCGTCCCCGGCGGGACCGTCGGACGCCCCCGCAGCTGGGACCTGGCGCAGGGCGTCCGCCCGGTCGCCCTGCCCTTCAGCGACCGTCTGCTGGCGCTCCTCCCCCCGGGGTGAGGGCCACCGGCGCCGGGCACCCCGCCACGTGGTCCAGCACCGGGTCGGGCACCGTGCCGTCCCGCCGCAGCGCCAGCAGGCCGGGGAGCTCCACCGGCTCGCCGTACTCCTCGTCCAGGGCCGCGACCACGGGGTCCCGTGCGGCCAGCGCCTCCCACCCCCCGGCAGCCCTGACCGTGCCCAGGTGCACCACGGCCAGGTCGGGCCACCGGTCCTCCTCCTGCCACCACTGCACGGTCCGCGCGCCGGCCGCCCCGAAGTCGGACAGCCACAGCAGGTTGGTGTCCATCCCGGCACCGCCGTAGAGGTAGCCGGCCGGCCGGGCGTAGAAGAACGTCCCGTCGCCCTCCCGGGCCCACGCACCGACGGTCGCGCGCAGCTGGCAGTCCGCCTCCCGGTGCTCCTCGGTCGTGCGCAGACCGGCGAGGGGACCGGCTGCGACCGGACCACCCAGGTCCCAGGGCGGCGGGTCGCGGAAGCTGCGCAGCGGGTGGATCACGAGCAGGCAGAGCACGAGCGCGACCGCCACCCCTGCTCCGAGGGCGGGCGTGCCGTGCCTGGACGCCCAGACCACCGTCCCCGCGGCCAGGGCCCCCAGCAGCGGCTGGGCCGGTGGCGCGCCCACGCCCCACGTCACCGCGGCCGAGGTGACCAGGGAGAAGCTCACCACCCCCACCGCTGCGGTGGGCAGGGTGAGGACCAGCAGCAGCCGCACGTCGCGGTCGCCGGTGACGGCCGCCCAGCGGACGACGGGCAGGAGCAGCAGCGGGACGGCCAGCAGGACGAACGCGCCGCTCAGCAGCCCCACCGGCTCCCGGTCGAGGTCACCGCGCAGCGCCGTCCACCAGGCGGCGGCGACGACGGCGACAGGGACGGCGGCCGCGGCGACCGCCCGGGACCTCCAGGACAGCACCGGCACCGTCGCCACGGCCGCCAGCACCAGCGCCGGGACGTGCCGCCACGAGAGCAGCCCCTCCGCGTAGCGTTCCGCCGCGGTTCCCAGTCGCACCGCGGGTGGCGGCCGGGAGGCCTGGTACTCCGCCGTCCAGGTCACCGTGTCCCGCAGCGCTCCGAGGCCCGGCCCGAGGAGGATGACGAGGAGGACCAGCGCCGACAGGGTCCCTCCTCCGAGGAGCACGCCCGTGGCCGCGGGTCCGCGCCGCCCGAGGACGAGCAGAGCTCCTCCGAGGACGGCGGCCGTCGGCAGGCTGGCCGGGTGGGCGAGCACGGCCAGGGCCAGGGCCGCGCCGGCCACGACCCCCCACCGGGCCGAGCGGGTGGACAGGGCGGCGAGGCCGGCGCAGGTGGCCAGGCCGAAGGACAGGACCGGGACGGTGTTGTAGCTCGTCACCAGCAGGTTGTAGGGGGTCGGCACCAGCATGAGCACGACGGCGGGGAACGCGGCCGCGACCGGGAACCTGGTCCGCAGCCCGCGGTAGGCCACCACCCCCACGCCCAGGCCGAGCACCAGGTAGAAGACCCGTGAGGCCAGGACGATCCCCTCGGTGCCGACCAGCTGCAACCAGGCGACCGTGAACGGCACCGCCAGGAGCGACCCGAGGGCCTGGAGGTTCATCTCGTCGGTGAGGACCTGGTCCCCCTGGGCCATCCGGACGGCCAGCGCGACGACATGCGTGCCGTCGCCCAGGTCGGCCCCGAGCCTGACCCGCCACAGCCCGAGCACCAGCAGGCCGACCGTCGCCAGCACCACCACGAGGCGTGCGACGGGCCCCGGATCGACCACGTCCGCGCGGTGGGCCGCCGTCGGCCCCCCGTGGTGCGTCACGCGCGCGGCCCCCGTCCCAGCAGGACGGTGCGGGAGCCTCCGCCCAGCCGGAACGGACCACCACCCTCGACCACCGTCCCGACGGCCGGGACCACCTCGACCTGCCCGTCCCGGCTCAGGATCAGCGCCACGACGTCCGGTCGGTCGACCGCGGCGGCCAGCACCGCGCGGTCGACGTCGGCCTCCGCCGGCACGGCCATCGCCTCCCCGAGCCGTTCCCGGGTCGTCGTCGACCACGGGGGCCGGTGCAGCACGACGAGCTGGTCGGCCCGGGTGCCGTCGGCCGCGGACCGCAGCGGCGTGGTGTGGGCCGTCAGCGGATCGCCGGCGAGGCTCCGGACGGAGACGGCGAGCGGCAGGGTGGGCTCCCCGGTGGCGTGCACCTCGACCCGGGCCTCGCCGCTCCAGGGGGTCCCTGCGGCCAGGTCGTCGGCCCGCCGCTGCTCCCACCCCCCTCGGACCCCCGGCAGCGAGGCCAGACGGCGCACGAAGGACCCGTGCGAGTAGCGCTCGCGCACCAGGCGCTGCTGCTCCCCCGACCGTGCGCGGTACCGGTCCGGGTCGGCCACGTAGGCCGCCACCAGCGCCCGCGTGGCGGGGCCGGGTTCGGCGTAGTCCAGCACGTCCCCGAACACCGGTCGGTGCTTCGGGTCGGCGATCGTGACCACCCCGGAGGCGGCGGCCTCGAGCAGGACCCGGCCGAACGCCTCGTGCCGGTCGGGGTTGTCGTGGTAGACGACCAGGTCGAGGGACCGCACGAACGCGCGCGGATCGACCGAGCCCGCCCGCAGCAGCTCCCACCCGCCCGGGAGGGGGGTGTCCTCCGGCAGGCCGGACTCGCGGGCGAGCCGCTTCCACGTGGCCCGCCCGCCCAGCATCCGCACCCTCACCTGCGGACCGAGGTCGTAGGCCCGGACCAGCTCGGCGTGGCTGCGGGGGAACTTCAACGGGTGGTCGCGGGACCACCGGCCGACGACCACCGGTCGTCCCCCCTCGCCCGGGGTCCGCCGGCCGGCGTCGGGCACGGACCACTCGTCGACGTCGATGAGCCCGGGGTTGTCCCAGTCCGTGACCCGCACCCCGGGATCCTGCTGCCGCAGCACCTCCCGCACGACCGGCCCCTGGGGCACCCACACCGGGTCCGCCCCGAACAGCTCACGGCTGCGCCTGCCGACGTCGGCGACGACATACCTCTGGTCGGTCCCGTCCGGCTCCACCGGGGCCTGGTTGGCCACGACGAGGAGGTGCCGCGGCCGCAGGGCCGTCCCGGACGGCACCCGGGGCGGGTGCTGCAGGACGGGCGGGTAGCGGACCATGAGGACGTCGACCTCGACGTCGTCGTCGACCTGGACCCACTCCACCTCCCGGCGGCGCAGGAGGTCGACGACCGGCGGGCACAGGGGCAGGTCGCGCGTGGTCGCGAACCGCAGCGCCTCCAGGTGCAGGACGCCCACGCGCAACCCCTCCTCGCGGGCCGCCCTGATCTCCTCGAGCATCGAGCGCTGCGGTCCTCCGTAGCGGCGCCAGTCCCCGGCGAGCACCAGGTCCAGGTGCCGGGGTGGAGGCAGGCCGCGGTCGCGGGGGGTCGACCACCGGCGGGGCTCCGGGACCGGCCGGTCCGACCACGGGTCCAGGTATGCCGTCGCGCCCGCGGCGATCTCCTCGTGCCAGGGGGCGTAGAGGGTCTTGTAGGCGTGCCGGGCGCCGTGCCGCCAGCCCCGGCCGAACTCGCCGGAGGACAGGGTGTCGCCGGCACGCAGCAGCAGGAGGCACTCGTCCACCGTGTGCACGCTCCCCGGACCGAAGGCGGCCTCCAGCCGCCGGGCGTACTCGGTGTCGGCGGCCTTGCGGGCGGGGTCGAAGAACCCCGCCCGGGGCAGGACGTGCTCGAGCCGGACCAGCAGGGTCGGTGCGGCCAGGACCCGGTGGCGGTAGCCCGGGCGAACGAGCGCGAGGTCCTCGTCGACGCGGGCACCCATGGCCCGGACCGCGACCCGGCGGGGGTGCTCCTCCAGCGCCCGGACGAGGGTCGCGACCGCCTGCGGATGGAGCCGGTCGTCGGAGTCGAGGGTGGTGAACAGCTCCCCCCTGGCCTGGCGCAGGGCGGTGTTGCGCGCCCGGTAGGTGCCTCCGTTGACCGCCTTGCGGACGACCCGCACGCGCGGGTCGAGAGCCTCTGCCCGGTGCAACCACGGCTCCGCCTCCGGTCCGGACGCGTCGTCCACGACGAGCACCTCCAGGTGCTGCCACGTCTGCGTCAGCAACGAGCGCACCGCGGTGAGCAGGGGCGGGCCGGGCCGGTAGCAGCTCATGGCGACGGTCACGAGCGGGTCGCCCGGGCGGTCCGCCCGGGGCAGGGGGTCGGTGGTGAGCCGGTCGAAGGGCCGCCCCTCGAGCCGGGCGTCCAGGCGCAGCGGCGCGAGCTGGGGGCCGTGCAGGGCCGCGGTGAGCAGTTCCAGCCAGCGGGTCACGTCCTGCCCGGGACCGGAGGGGTCGGGCAGGAACGGGTTGGCCAGGTCGGCGCGCACGGCCGCGGCCACGTCCCCGGGCGTGTGCGGATGGTCCAGGAGTGCCGCGCACCCGACGTGGTCCCGGTCCTGGCAGCGCAGGTGGAGCAGGAGCTGGACCGCCTGGGCGTGCAGCCGTGCCACCGTCTCGGGGCCGCAGGCCGAGAGCGCCTCGAGCAGACGTCGGCCCCGGGCCCGGTCGGACGGGTCCCCCGTCTGCAGGACGAGGACCCGGGCGTACTGCCCGAGGTGGAAGGGCTCCATCCCGGGCGCGGGCCGACGCGGGGCCCCGCCGTCACCGGCGAGCACCGCCTCGGTCCAGGCGTCGACCTCACCCGGTCCGTGCCCCGGCCAGGCGGTCTCCACCAGCACCTCGCGGGCGTGCACCGACCGGGTGCGCAGGGCGGTCACCGCGAGCGCGTCCGGGTGGTCGAGCAGGATCGGGTTGGTGGCGGTGTCCCGGGTCACGCCGGACCGGGTGGCCCGCGCCGGGGTGCCGGACCCGGGCGACGACCAGGTGGCCGAGGACCCCCGGTGGTCCGCCTCAGCCCCGCTCATCGCGGCGCAGCACCTGCTCGACCGAGTCCTGCAACCGGTCCAGGCGCCCGGTGTACTGCGCCTGCAGCGCGCGGACGGTCCCCACCACGTCGTCGGCCGACGGAGCCGGCGGTCCCTGCGGCGCGCCCGAGCCGTCGAGACGACGCAGCTCGCGGTGCAGGAACCGACGCGTCTCCCGGACGCGGCGGTCGGCGTCCAGCGCCACGAGCAGGACCGCCGAGAGCAGCACGGTGCCGGCCAGGACCACGAGCCACCACCGCTGGCCCACCGCACCGACGACCGCCACCAGGCTCAGCAGGCCGGCGAGGGCCGCACCGAGCAGGAGGACGCGCTGGGATCGCATGGCCGCACGTTACCCGCACCTACAGTGGCGTCATGCACGAACCGTCGGACCGCGGAGCCACCGATCTCGTCGTCGCCTTCAGCTTCACGCCGTACGTGGACACGGCGGCCGTGGTGGCGGCCAAGCGGGTGCGCGAGGAGGGGCGGCCGGTCGACGTCGTCCAGAACGACATGGCGTCGGCACGGGCCGACGACCCCGCCCTGGGAAGGATCGCCGACGAGCTCGTCCGCCGACGCGCGGTGCTCCCGACCCCCACGTACTTCTCCTCCTGGAAGGCGGTGCGCGCCTTCACCGACCGTGGGCTGGCGCAGGTGCTGGCGTGGGACGCCGACGGACCGGGGTACGAGCGGGTCTACAGCCGGGCGCACTGGGTGCCGAGCCACGTCCTCGCCGCCCGGGTCAAGACGCTGAGGCCGCACGTGCACTGGGTGGCCGAGTTCTCCGATCCGCTGTCGGTCCACGCCGACGGACGGGAACGGCACTCCCCGGTGGACGACGGCCCGCTGGTCGAGGAGCTGACCGGATCCCTGCGTGCGGTGGGGGTGGAACCACCGGGCGACAACCTGTTCCTGTGGGCCGAGACGCTCCCCTACGCGCTGGCCGACGAGCTGCTGTTCACCAACGCCAACCAGCGCGACCTCATGATCTCGCGGATCCCCGACCCGGACCTGGCGACCCGCGCGGCCGCCAGGGCCGTCGTCCGCCCCCACCCGACCCTCCCGCCGGCGTTCTACGACCTCGCGGACCCCGATGACGACCTGGACCCCGACCGGGTCCATCTGGGCTACTTCGGCAACTTCTACGCCAACCGCGGTCTGGGCACCGTCCTGGACGCGCTGGCCGCGCTGCCCGAGGACCTGCGCGACCGGATCCGGCTGACCGTGCACACCGAGCAGGGCGACAAGCTCGGCACGGCGGTGGCCGCCCGTGGCCTGGAGCGGCAGGTCCGGGTCCGACCCTTCGTGGGCTACCTCGACTTCCTGGCCCTCTCCCGCCGCATGGACGTGCTGCTCCTCACCGACGCGATCACCGCGGGGGCCTTTCCGCAGAACCCGTTCCTGCCCTCCAAGTGGAGCGACTACCGGGGCAGCGGCCGCCCGGTCTGGGGTCTGGTGGAGGCGGGCAGCCCCCTGAGCGACGAGCCGCTCGACCACCGGACGCCCGTGCAGCACACCAGCGCGGCCGTGCAGGTCCTGGCCCAGATCGCCCGCACCGCGCGCCGCCCGTCGCTCCACGGCTAGCACCAGGGCGGGCGGCCCGTCCGGTCAGGACGGTTCGTCGTCGGCGCGGCCCAGGACGATCCGGGCCAGCTCCTGCTCCGGGGACCCGGTGATGAAGCGCTCGGCGACGGTCTCCCGCGCCCTGGTCGAGGCGCCGCTCCACGCCGGTTCGTCCTGGTGGGTCCGGATCCGGGCCACCGCCTCCTCGACGGTGTCCACCACCCACTCGTCGGGAAAGAGCCGCCGCGCCCCGTCCAGCGGAGCGAAGATCGGCCAGTTGCGGACCACGGGCACGGCACCGGAGGCCGCCCCCTCCACCAGTCCGAGGCCGAACGACTCCCGGTGGCTGGTGCTCAGCACGAAGCCGGAGGACGCGAGGTGGGGAGCCAGACGTTCGCTCTCCCCCACGAACTCCACGGCCCCGCAGACGTCGGGCTCGGTCAGCCGGTGCCGGAAGCTGCGCGCGTGGTCGATGGCCGACCGGACCGTTCCGGGGGCGAGGTCCGGCCCGACGAGGAGCAGCCGCCAGTCCGGGTCCTCCTGACGCAGCCGGCCGAGCACCTCCAGCGCCCAGACCGGGTCCTTGACCCGTTGGGCCCACCCGATCATCAGGAGCCGGCGCCGGTGACCCTCGTCCTTGACGGTGGTGATGCGCGAGGTGTCCACCACGTTGGGGACGACGTGCACCCGGGTGCCGGACAGCCGGTCGCCCAGGAGGCGGGCGACGAGGTCCCGGAGGTGCTCGCTGACCAGCACGAGCTCGTCCACCGCCGTCCAGTCGACGAGGTGGACCCAGGGCGACAGGGCGTCCATGCTGTGGATGCGCAGGGTCGTCCGCACCCCGGAGGCGAGCCCGGTCAGCGCGACGAGCGCGCCCCGGTCGGCCCAGTCGACGAAGAGCGCGGTGGCCCGGTCCAGCGCCTCGGTCGACCCCCACGGCGGGGGGACCTCCTGGCCCAGGGCGAGCCGCAGGCGCCACTCGACCAGCTCCCCCCGCACGCCCAGGCCACGCAGGTGGCCGTCGTCCGCCAGGTCCACGACCTCGACGTCCGCGTGCTCGAGCAGGGCCGCGACGACCGGCGCCGCGAACCGCGGGTAGGACCCCGGGACGGCGACGACACCGCCGCGGGCACCGGGGTCGTAGCTCCGGCGGGGGACCGGCCCGGCCAGGACCTGTCCGACGGTCGAGGCTCGCCATGACGCCAGGAACCCGTCGGGGTCCTCGACGAGCGGGCTCCCGGACCCCGCGGCGTGCAGCTCGACGTGGAAGAGCAGGCCGAGGGCCAGCGTGGTCAGCCGGGCGGCTGCCGGGACCTCCCCTGCGGCCAGGTGGGCGTCCGCGGCCGCGAGCGCGCTGCCGGCCGCGGCCCTCAGGTCGGGATCCTCGCGTCCGGAGAGGGACGTGCGCAGGTGGGCCAGGACGGCCCGACGACGCGCGACCAGCGACGGGTCCCCGACCTGCAGGTCGAGGAGCGGCACCAGCGGCGCCGCGACCTCGTGCTCGCCGGTGCGCAGGAGGTGCTCCAGCAGCTCGCCCAGGGGGGCCTGGGCCTCGTCGGGCACGGTCCCGTCCAGCAGTCCCACCAGCTGGGTCAGGTGCCGGGCGTAGCCGGCGTGGAGGCGACCGGCGTCGGCCCGCGCGGCCAGCTGCTCCCAGGTCCGGGAGAGGTAGGACCAGCCCGCGAGGTCCGCGTGCGGGGCGACCGGGCAGCGACGTCCCGCCACGGCCTCCGCCACCGTCCGCGCCGTCGACCCGAACGGGACGAGCGCGTCCGCCGCCGCGAGGGCGGCCTGGACCTGCGCGTCCGCCGAGACGGAGCCGGCGAACCCCTCGGGCCCGGGCTGCCCGGGGTGCACCTGGATCCGGTCCGGCAGGAAGGACAGCCGACGGGGCCAGTCCCCCCTCGCCCACACCGCGAGCACGTCGTGCCCGCCCATGACCAGACCCTGCAGGAAGGCCCGGCTGCGGACGAGGTCACCCACGTCCTCGGCGAGCGCCACCAGGCGCTGCGGGTGGGTGGTGGACAGCACCTCCCCGTCCGCGGGGGGCTGGCTCAGCCGCAGGAGCCTCGGATCGACCACCCCAGGAGCGTAGCGGGACCGC
>DATISK010000124.1:0-2446 GCA_035581545.1 Ornithinimicrobium sp.
CGCGGGCGCGCCGAGGGCCAGCACCGCTCCCGCGCGCACCCAGACCGCCTGGGCGTGCGCGACGGGCTGGCCGTCCACCGTGACCGGACAGACTGCCCCGGTGACGGCGACCCACCGGCCGACGTCGGCGCGGGCCTCGAGACGACCCAGGGTGACCTCGAGGACCGCGGCGTCCTCGGGGTTGCCGACGAGGCGGGTGGCGAGGTCCGCTGAGAGCGGGTCGAGCGCGCCGGCCCGGGGCACCCCCAGGTGGGCCAGGCCGGGACGGCCCCGGTCCTGGACGGTGGTGAGGGCGCCGGCAGAGAGGACGGTGATCATGCGGGCCTGAACACCACGCGGGTCCCGGGAGGCAGCAGCGCCGGCTGGGAGCGGTCGGGGTCCCACAGGACGACCTCGGTGTGGCCCAGGATCCGCCAGCCGCCGGGCGACGCGGTCGGGTAGACGCCGCACCACGCGCCGGCCAGCCCCACCGACCCGGCGCGCACCTTCGGCCGGGGCGACTCGAGCCGCGGCACCGCCCGGTGCCGGGCCAGGCCCTCCAGGTAGGAGAAGCCGGGTGCGAAGCCGCAGAAGGCCGCCACGAACTCCGTCTCCCCGTGGGCGGCCACCACGTCGTCCTCGGTCACGCCCCAGTGCTCCGCGACGAAGGAGAGGTCCGGTCCGTCGTACCGCACCGGGATCTCGACCAGCTCACCGGCCACGGGCGCGTCCGCGGGGTCCCAGCCGGCGAGCAGGTCGGGCAGCGGCGCCGGGTCGGCGACCCCGTCGAGGAGGACGGTCCGCGCCGCCGGCACGACCTCGGTCGCCGCGATCCGCTGCGACCGGACCCACGCCGCCAGGGAACGCGCGGCGCTCGCGTCGTCGACCTCGACGAGCACGGCCCGGGGTCCGGCGGGAAGGAAGCGCACGAGCCCAGTGTGACGCAGGAAAAGGGTGAGGGGTTCGGCGATGGTATGAGCATCACCGAACCCCTCGGCTTTGACCGGTGAGTGACGCCCGGTCCACCGAACCGGCTCTCCGACCCCACCGACCCCGTCACCGGGCCGACGCGGCGAGTTGCCTCGCCGTGAAGGATCTTCGTTCCGATCCGATCCCCAGCCCTCCGCAAGCGGTGGACCGGTAGGGAGAGTTCTACGGGGCGCGGAGCGGGTCGCGCAAGCAATTGCGGAACATTCCTGCGGTCCCACAGGGCCCTCCACAGATATGCCCCGCCCGTCCACAGGATCCGGCCGATCTCCACAGGTTCCGGCCGGTCCTGTGGACACTCAGCGGGGGGCCACCCGCCAGCCCGCCGCCTCCAGAGCCCGGCGTACGGCGGCCGCAGTGGCCACCGCGCCCGGGGAGTCGCCGTGGACGCACAACGAGTCCACCGACGCGGCCAGGGCCACCGCCCGCGCCGCGATCTCGTCGGCATCGCTCAGCACCGCTCCCGGCCGGTCCCGCGGCAGCAGCGTCCCGTCGTCGGCGTACCCGCGATCGGGAAAGCCCTCGTGCACGACCGCCCGCCCCGACTCCCCGGCCAGCGCCAGCACGAGGGCTCCCGCCATGCCCATGACCGGCAGCGATCCCGAGCCGGCCAGGACGGCCTGCGCCTGCTCCTCGTCGCGCGCGACCCGGTGGTAGAGCGCCCCGTGGGGCTTGAGGTAGCGCACCGCGGTCCCCTCGGCCCGGGCGATCTGCGACAGCGTCCCGACCTGCTCGGCCACCTGCTCGCGGAGCACGTCCCCAGGGACGTCGAGGTCGGCCCGGCCGAAGTTCTCCCGGTCGGCGTAGGAGACCTGGGCCCCGACGACGACGCCGAGCCGGACGGCCTCGGCGCAGACCTCACGCATGATCGCGACGCTGCCGGCGTGGTAGCCGCAGGCCACGTTGGCGCTGGTGACCACGGCCAGCAGGGCGGCGTCGTCGGTGACCTCCTCGCCGAGGTCGGCGTTGAGGTCGACCCGGCGGTGGTGGCTCGGGAGGGCGGGCACGGTCCGACGTTAACCCCGCGGCTAGTGTCTGGCGGCATGGAGTCCCCCGTCGACCAGGCCCCGACAGCCCACCCCCCCGCAGCCGAGCGCCGTCCCGGCGAGACCGGCCACCACGGCCGGACGCGGGTCGACGACCTCGACTGGCTCCGCGCCAAGGGCGAGCCCGAGGTCACGGCCTACCTCGAGGCCGAGAACGAGTGGACCCGGGCGCGGACGGCCCACCTCGCCGACCTGCGCCAGACGATCTTCGACGAGATCAAGGCCCGCACGCAGGAGACCGACCTCTCGGTGCCGACCCGCAACCGCGGCTACTGGTACTACGGACGCTCCTTCGAGGGCCGCGAGTACGGCGCGAGCTGCCGGGTGCCGGTCCTCGACGAGGACGACTGGACTCCCCCGAAGCCCGCCGAGCAGTGCGCGCCGGACGAGCCCGCACTGCCGGGCGAGCAGCTCCTCCTCGACTCCAACGAGCT
>DATISK010000125.1:0-5956 GCA_035581545.1 Ornithinimicrobium sp.
CGACGCCAGCGGCGAACGGAGCCGCCCTACCCCGTACCCTCTCTCCAGGGGCCTCACCGGAGAGGTCACCGGCCCAGGTCGCTCTGCCGGGGTCGGTATCCTGCGCGGGTGAGCACTCCCCGCGTCTTCGTCGCCCGGCTGAACGGCATGAGCGTCTTCGACCCCCTGGGCGACGAGGTGGGGCGCGTCCGGGACGTCCTGGTGACGCTGTCGGGCCGGGTCGGTGGACAGGGCCCCCGCGTCATCGGGCTGATCGTCGAGGTGCCCGGGCGACGCCGGGTCTTCGTACCCATCACCAGGGTGACGTCCATCGACGCGGGCCAGGTGATCACGACCGGACTGGTGAACATGCGCCGCTTCCAGCAGCGCCCCGGCGAGACGCTCGTCGTGGGCGAGCTCTTCGACCGGCAGGTCGCGCTCGTCGAGGACGGGCAGCGGGTGCCGGCGGTCGTGGAGGACATCGCGATGGACCGCCAGCGCGGCGGCGACTGGCGGCTGAGCAAGATCTTCGTCCGCAAGGGCGAGCCGCAGCGCGCGGCCCGCGGACTGCGCCTGCGCCGGCGTCGCGGCGAGACCCTCCTGGTGAACCCCGACGAGGTGGAGGGCCTGCAGGACACCGGGCCGGCCCAGGCGGCCACCGCCCTGCTGGAGGCCTACGAGGACCTCAAGCCGCAGGACCTGGCCGAGGCCATCCACGAGCTGAGCCCCAAGCGACGGGCGGAGGTCGCCGACGCGCTGGACGACGAGACGTTGGCGGACGTGCTCGAGGAGCTGCCGGACGACGACCGCCTGGAGATCCTGACCCACCTGGCCGCGGAGCGGGCCGCCGACGTCCTGGAGGTGATGCAGCCCGACGACGCGACCGACCTGCTCGCCGACCTGCCGGCGGCCACCCAGGAGGAGCTGCTCCAGCTGATGGAGCCGGACGAGGCGGCCGACCTGCGCCGGCTGCTGACCTACGACGAGAACACCGCGGGCGGGCTGATGACCACCGAACCGGTCATCCTGGGGCCCGACGCCAGCATCGCCGAGGCGCTGGCCCTGGTCCGGCGCGAGGAGCTGCACCCCGCCATCGCCTCACTCGTCTACGTCACCCGTCCCCCGCACGAGACCCCCACCGGCCGGCTCCTGGGCAGCGTGCACATCCAGCGGCTGCTGCGGGAGGCCCCGCACCAGCCGGTCGGCTCGGTGCTCGACGACCTCGACCCGGTGACCCCGCAGGCCAGTCTGGGTGAGATCACCCGCGCCCTGGCCACCTACAACCTGGTGGCCCTGCCGGTCGTCGACCCCGAGGGGCGGCTGGTCGGCTCGGTGACCGTCGACGACGTGCTCGACCACATCCTTCCCGACGACTGGCGCGAGGAGCGCGGCCAGGAGACGGACCTGACGGAGGTCGGCGATGTCTGAGCCCGTCCGCCGCGACCGCGGCGGCGACCGCACGCCGACCCGCACCACGGACCGGCTCGACCAGCCGCTGGCCAAGGGCCGGCGATGGACGCTGCCGTCGCGGATGGACCCGGAGAGCTTCGGGGCCTTCGCCGAGCGGTTCGCCCGGTTCATGGGCACGGCCCGCTTCCTGGTGTGGATGAGCGTGTTCGTCGTCGTCTGGGTGGCCTGGAACAGCCTCAGCCCGGCGTCGGTGCGCTTCGACCCCTACGCCTTCATCTTCCTCACCCTCATACTCAGCCTGCAGGCGTCCTACGCCGCGCCCCTGATCCTGCTCGCCACGAACCGGCAGGACGACCGGGACAAGGTCCAGATGGAGCAGGACCGCGCCCGGGACGAGCGCAACCTGGCCGACACGGAGTTCCTCACCCGGGAGGTCGCCGCCCTGCGGCTGGCCATGCGGGAGGTCGCCACCCGCGACTTCGTCCGCTCCGAGCTGCGCAGCCTGCTGGAGGAGCTCGTCGACCGGGACAGGGACGGTGCCGGTGAGGCCCCGGGCCCCGGCCCGGGGGCGGGAGCACCCCGCCGCGACGCCTAGCATGGGGGGCATGTCCCACCCCACCACCGACGCCCTCCACGCTGCCCTCGCCACGGTCGACGACCCCGAGATCCGCAAGCCGATCACCGACCTCGGCATGGTCGAGTCGGTGGACGTCGGCGACGACGGACGGGTGCGGGTCACGGTGCTGCTCACCGTGCCCGGCTGTCCGATGAAGGACACCATCACCCGGGACGTCACCGCCGCGGTCTCGCGGGTCGAGCACGTCACCGGCGTGGACGTGCAGCTGGGCGTCATGAGCGACGAGCAGCGGGGGGCCCTGCGCGACCAGCTGAGGGGCGGCGCCGCGGAGCGGGAGATCCCGTTCGCGCGCCCGGACTCCCTCACCACCGTGTATGCCGTCGCCTCCGGCAAGGGCGGGGTGGGCAAGTCCTCGGTGACCGTGAACCTCGCCGCGGCCCTGGCCGCGGAGGGGCTGCGCGTGGGCGTCGTGGACGCCGACATCTACGGCTTCTCGGTGCCCCGCATGCTGGGGGTCACCCGTCCGCCGACCCAGGTGGACGACATGATCATGCCTCCGGTCGCCGAGCCGGGCGGTGTCAAGGTCATCTCGATCGGGATGTTCGTCCCCGGCAACCAGCCCGTCGTCTGGCGTGGCCCGATGCTCCACCGGGCCATGCAGCAGTTCCTCGGCGACGTCTACTGGGGCGACCTGGACGTCCTCCTCCTCGACCTGCCGCCGGGGACCGGGGACATCGCGATCACCGTCGCGCAGCTGCTGCCCAGCAGCGAGCTCATCGTCGTCACCACGCCCCAGCAGGCGGCGGCCGAGGTGGCCGAGCGCGCCGGGTCGATCGCCCTGCAGACGCACCAGCGCATCGTCGGCGTCGTGGAGAACATGTCCTGGCTGGAGCTGCCGGACGGCAGCCGGCAGGAGATCTTCGGCAGCGGTGGCGGTCAGGCCGTGGCCGACTCGCTGAGCCGCTCCATCGGCGCCGAGGTGCCGCTGCTCGGGCAGGTGCCGCTGGACGTCACCCTCCGGGAGGGCGGGGACACCGGTCGGCCGGTCGTGCTCTCCCACCCCGACTCCCCCGCGGCCACCGCCCTGCGCGGCGTCGCGCGTCAGCTGGCGCGGCGGGGACGCGGGCTCGCCGGGCGCAAGCTGGGGATCACCCCGACCACCCGCTGACCCGAGCCCCGACGCCCCGGGGTCAGGTCCGGCCCGACGGTCACCGGGTCAGGTCGCGTCGGGGTCGAACGGCACCGGCCGACGGGGGTCGAACGGTCGACCGGCCGCCGGGGACGGGGACGTGGTCGCACCCCCGCCCCGCGCCTGCGCGCGGGGCGTCACGTCCGCCCTCGTCGCCCCGCCCCGGCCCTCCCGGCTCCCCGCCGCGCCACGCGCGGACCCGGCCGACGGCGCCGGCTCCGTGAGCGCCTCGCGGACGATGCGGCGGGGGTCGTACTGCCGCGGGTCCAGCTGACGCCAGTCGACGTCCTCGAAGGCCGGGCCCATCTCCTGCTTGATCTGCTCCTTGGCCCCCTCGGCCAGGTCGCGCGCACGCCGCACCAGGTCGGCCAGACGGGACGCGTAGTGGGGCAGCCGGCGAGGACCGAGCACGACGACGGCCAGCAGCACGAGCAGCATGATCTCGGTGCTCGTGAGATTGAAGAACGTCACGCCTCTCCTCGTCCCGGTGCCGGTCGGCCCGCCCTGGGGACCTCGTCACAGCCTACCCAGGCAGGACGGTCGGTCGGTCGGCCGCAGCGGTCGGTCAGTCCGCCGATCCGGCCAGGGTCAGCGTGACCGTCCGTTCCTCCCCCTCGGTGTCGCGCAGGGCGATGGTGACGGTGTCCCCCACCGCGTAGGAGCGCAGGACGACGAGCAGGTGCTGCGGGTCCCGGATGACGGTGTCGTCGACGGCCACGATGAGGTCTCCGGGCCGCACCCCGGCCTGCTCCGCCGGTCCGCCGGGGACCACGGGGCGGGTGCCCTGGCGTGCCTCGGTCATCACGCGGGCACCCTCGCCGGTGTGCTGCAGGTCGATGTGCACCCCCATCACCGGGTGCTCGCTGCGACCGGTCTCGATCAGCTGGGTGGCGGTGCGCTCGGCCTGCTCGGCCGGGATCGCGAACCCCAGGCCGATGCTTCCGGCCGGTCCGCCCAGGGCGCTCGTGGGCAGCTGGGCGATGGCGGAGTTGACCCCGACCACCTGACCCTCCAGGTCGAGCAGCGGTCCTCCGGAGTTGCCCGGGTTGATCGCGGCATCGGTCTGGATGGCGTTGATGTAGCTCGTCTCCTCGTCACCGCCCGCGACGACCGGCCGGTCGAGCGCGGAGACGATGCCGCTCGTGACGGTGCTGTCCAGCCCCAGGGGTGCACCGACGGCGACCACGGTCTGCCCCACCTGCACCGCCTCGGAGTCGGCGAAGGGCAGCGGGACGAGGCCGTCCTGGTCCACCTTGAGGACGGCGATGTCGTAGACCGGGTCCGAGCCCACGACCTCGGCCGGCAGCGGTTCCTGGCCGGGCAGCTCGACGGTGATCGGGTCCCCGTCGGCCGCCGGGGCCACGACGTGGTGGTTGGTCAGCAGGTAGCCGTCGTCGCGGATCACGAAGCCCGACCCCTGCCCCTCCTGCCCGCCGTCGCCCAGCGAGATGAGGGCCACGCTCGGCAGCACCGCACGGGAGAGGCCGGTGACCGTGCCGTCGACGGCCGCGGGGGCCGGGACCGGGTCGCGGTCGACCGACCGGGACTCCGGGGCCGGGACCGCCGCCGGCGTCGCCGGCCGCAGCTCCTGGGCCAGCACTCCCCCGCCGAATCCCCCGACCAGCCCGGCCACCATGGCGGCCAGGACCACCGCCAGACTCGTCCTGCCGGTGCGCTGTCGTCCCGTCATGGGACCAGATCGTGCCACCCCGGGGCCGACCCCGGGACCGTCGGTCACCCGAGCGCCGGGGCCGGGAGCCCGTGCGGGCGACGGGGCCTGCTCCCGGTGGGGGCGCCCGCCGGGCGCCGGTGGGCCAGGGACTGGCGCAGGAGGGCCCGGCCGCGGTGGATCCGCGAGCGCACGGTGCCCATCTTGACGCCCAGGGTCCTGGCCACCTCCTCGTAGGAGAAGCCCTCGATGTCGGCGAGGACCACGGCCGCCCGGAACTGCGGAGGCAGGGCCATCAGGGCCGCCTGCACGTCGGGCCCCAGGTGGTTCATCTCGTAGGCTTCCTCCGGCTGCCCGGCCGCCGCGCGGATCGGGAGGCGGGCGCTGAGCTCCTCGGTGAGGGCGTCGAACCGCAGGCGCTGCCGCCGCCGCACGCGGTCGAGGAAGAGGTTGGTGGTGATCCGGTGCAGCCAGCCCTCGAAGGTCCCGGGACGGTAGCTGTCCAGGGAACGGAAGACGCGCACGAACACGTCCTGGGTCAGGTCCTCGGCCTCGTGCGGGTTCCCGGTCAACCGGTAGGCGAGGCGGTAGACGCGGGCGGAGTGCTCGCGGACGATCTCCTCCCACGACGGGGGGACCCAGGCCGGGTCGGCGTCGGTCGGGGAAGGATCGAGCAGCTCCGTGCTGCCTCCCTGCTGGCTCATGGTCCCAGGCTGGCAGGGTCGGCTGGGAGCGCGCTGGACGGGCCCCGGCACGGCCTGCGGGCACGGGTGTGCGGCTGCGGAGCATAGGGTGGAGGCATGGCAGCTGCGAAGGCGTCCTCCCTGGCCTACGCCGAGGACTTCATCTCCCCCCACCCCGTCATCGAGCAGGCCCAGCGCCGGGGTGAGGAGCTGGGCGCGCGACCGGTGAGCAGCGCCACCGGCGCGGCGCTGCGGCTGCTCGCCGCGGCGGTGTCGGCCCGGCACGTGGTCGAGGTGGGCACGGGAGCAGGCAGCTCGGGACTGTGGCTGCTGCAGGGGATGCCGCACGACGGCATCCTCACCTCGATCGACGTCGAGCCGGAGCACCAGCGGTCGGCCAGGGAGTCCTTCACCGCGGCCGGCATCCCGCCCCAGCGGACCCGGGTCAT
>DATISK010000126.1:0-3954 GCA_035581545.1 Ornithinimicrobium sp.
GGGCCCGGACCACGCCGTCCGCGCTCATGCCCCCACCTGACCCCGGCTGCGGAGCAGGAGGGCCCGGCCGACATCGCCGCGGTCCGGCGCACCCCGCCCCGCCAGGTCGCTCACCGTCCAGGCCACCCTCAGGACGCGGTCCGCGCCGCGCAGGGTCAGGGCGCCACGGTCCAGCGCCCGCTCGACGTCCGCACGCGCCGCGGCAGAGGTCCGTTGCCGTAGCCAGGTCCCGGGCACCTCCGCGTTGGTGGCCCACGGTGTCCCACTCAGGCGCCCCCGTGCGGCGGCCCGGGCGGACGCCACCCGCGACGCGACCTGCGCGGTGCTCTCCGTCACCACCCCCAGCCCGTCGTCCGCAGCAGCCACCTCGGCGCGGCGGACCGGGAGTACCTCGAGCTGGATGTCGATCCTGTCCAGGAGCGGGCCGGACAGGCGGCCCAGATAACGTCGGCGAGCGAGCGCGCTGCACGTGCAGTCGAGCCCTCTGCCCACCGCTCGGCCGCACGGGCACGGGTTCGCCGCCAGCACCAGCTGGAAGCGCGCCGGGAACCGGGCCGCCCCACCGGCGCGCTGGATCACCAGCTCGCCCTTCTCCAGGGGCTGGCGCAACGTCTCGAGCACCCGAGGGGAGAACTCCGGGGCCTCGTCCATGAAGAGCACTCCTCGGTGCGCCCTCGAGGCGGCGCCGGGTCGCGGCAGACCGCTGCCACCACCGATCACGGCGGCAGGGGTCGCGGTGTGGTGCGGGTCCTCGAAGGGTGGGCGACGGATCAGCCCGTCGTCGGGTCGGAACGTCCCGGCGACGGAGTGCACCGCGGTCACCTCGACCGCGTCGTCGTCGGACAGGTCCGGGAGGAGCCCGGGCAGCCGTTCGGCCAGCATGGTCTTCCCGGCCCCCGGCGGACCCAGCATGAGCAGGTGGTGCCCACCCGCGGCGGCGACCTCCAGCCCGTAGCGGGCAGTCGACTGGCCGAGGACGTCGGCCAGGTCGGGTGCGGACGTCCTTGCTCGGCTCCGCGTCGGTGCCGACGCGTTCGGGCCCTCGGGGTGGTCGTCCTCGAGCTCGGGCACCGGGACGTCCGCGCCGTACCTGGCCAGCACCTCGGCGAGACTGCCCGCGGCACGCACGTCCGCGCCCGGCACGAGGGCGGCCTCAGCGGCGTTCGCCCGTGGGACCACGACCGTGGGCCGCCCGGAGGCCACGGCTGCCACGACCGCAGGAAGGACGCCGCGGACCGCCCGAAGCCGACCGTCGAGGCCCAGCTCGCCGACGTGGACCGCGCCGGCCACCGCCGCCGGGTCGCAGGCCCCCGCTGCCGCCAGCAGCGCCAGCGCGATCGCCAGGTCGAAGCCTGCTCCGGCCTTCGGCAGAGACGCCGGCGAGAGGTTCACCGTGATGCGGCGCTGGGGCCACGGCACACCACTGCTGAGGACAGCGGCGCGCACACGGTCCCGAGCCTCGGCGAGAGAGGCGTCGGGCAGACCGACCAGCGTGAACCCCGGCAGCGATGCCGCCAGGTGCGCCTCCACCGCTACGAGGTGCCCGCTGAGGCCGACCAGTCCCACCGCCGACGTCCGTCCGAGGCCCGACGTCACTGGACACCGACCAGGTGCTCCACCCGGGCCCTGCCCTGAAGCGCCGTCCGAACGGCCACCACGTCGATGCGCACCCCTGCCGGGCGTACGTCGTGCTCGTGGAGCCACTGCGCCGCCAGGCGCCGCAGGCGCGCGAGCTTCAGCGGCGTGACGGCTTCGGCCGGGTGCCCGAACGTGTCGCCGGAGCGGGTCTTGACCTCGACCACCACGAGCTCGCTCCCCTGGAGCGCCACGATGTCGATCTCCCCCGCCTGCCCGCGCCAGTTGCGGTCCAGCAGCTCCCAGCCCTGGTCCTGCAAGTACCTGGCTGCGACGTTCTCCCCGTACCGCCCGACGGCGTCCTTCGCGCGCATCGCCCCACCTCCGCGACACACGGTCGCCGGGTACGGCGGGCGGTGCCCCGAGGGACCGTGGGGCCTGTGGACGCTCCTCGTCGTGAGCGCCTGGGGACGACCCCCTTCCAGCCTGCTCAGCGGCGGAAGGTGCCCCCGTCAGAGAGGTCGAGCTCGGCCTTGGCCAGCTCCTCGACGTTCACGTCCTTGAACGTGACGACCCGAACGGACTTCACGAAGCGGGCCGAGCGGTAGACATCCCAGACCCAGGCATCGCTCAGCGTGACCTCGAAGTAGACCTCGCCGGCCGCCGAGCGCACCTGCAGGTCGACCTGGTTGGCGAGGTAGAAGCGACGCTCGGTCTCGACCACGAAGGAGAAGAGGCTCACGACGTCGCGGTACTCGCGGTAGAGCGCGAGCTCCATGTCCGTCTCGTAGTTCTCCAGGTCCTCGGCGCTCACGCGTCCATCATGGACCATGACGCGGCACGGTCCGTCCCGGGCCCGTCGGGTGGGGTGCCCGGAAGCCGCCACGTGCGCCGGTGGTGCGCCGTGGTCCCCACCCGGCGCAGCGCTTCGTTGTGCTCGGGAGCCCCGTACCCCTTGTTCTCGGCCCAGCCGAACTGGGGGTGCTCGGCGTGCAGCTCCACCATGAGCGCGTCACGCGTGCACTTGGCCAGCACGCTGGCCGCAGCAACCGAGGCACACGTGCGGTCGGCCTTGACCCGGGTACGCACCGCGACCAGCCGACCGGACGTGCGCAGGTCTGCCCCGACGAGGTGCGGACCGGTCGGCGTCTCCTCCTCGAAGAGGTCGCCCTGGGCGGGGGCGGAGAGCCAGTCGTGCGACCCGTCCAGCAGGACGAGGTCCACGTGCAGCCCGGAGGCGGCCACCTCGGCGAGGGCTCGCTGCCCCGCAAGTCGCAGCGCGGCGATGATCCCCAGGGAGTCGATCTCGGCGGGGCTCGCGTGACCCACGCCGCGGGCCAACCCCCACCGCCGAAGGGCGGGCAGGAGCCGCTGACGCGCAGCGGGAGTGAGCAGCTTGGAGTCGGCTGTGCCCTGCGGGCAGGAGCGGGTGCCCAGGTCGACCGCCACGGCTCCCACCGTGACCGGACCAGCCAGCGCGCCGCGCCCGACCTCGTCCATCCCCACGACGACCCGAGCGCCGGCCCTGAGCAGGGCGCGCTCGTGGCGCAGGTCGGGGCGCCCGGCGACCATCACTCCACCTGCTCGAACGTCTCACCCGGGTTGCGCAGCACGGTCCAACGGTCGACCGGCCACACCGTGAGGAACGCGACGCCGACGATGTCGGCGATCGGCACCGTCCCACCGCCGGGTGCGCCCAGCTGATAGCGCGAGTCCTGTGATCGCTGCCGGTTGTCGCCCATCACCCACACTGCGTCCGCCGGCAGCTCCACCGAGAAGTCGATCTCGCTCGGCGAGGCCCCGGCCGCCAGGTACGGCTCATCGATCGGCACGCCGTTGACGAGCACGCGGCCCTGCTCGTCACAGCACTCGACGGTGTCGCCGGGCAGTCCGATCACCCGCTTGATCAGGTGCTCGCCGGAGTCCTGCGGGAGAAGTCCCACATAGGTCAGGACGTCAGCGACCCGCCGCTGGAAGGGTGAGCGCGTGTCCGGGCCTGGTGCCGGCAACCATCCGCCTGGGTCCTTGAAGACGACGACGTCGCCGCGGCTCACGTCGAGCGGGCCGGGCGCGAGCTTCGTCACGAGAACCCGGTCGCCGACCTGCAGGGTGTCCTCCATCGACCCGCTGGGGATGAAGAACGCCTGCACGAGGAACGTCTTGATGAGGAGCGAGAGCACCAGGGCGCTCGCGACGATGACGACGGTCTCGCGCAGCCACGCGCCCAGGCCGCCAGGACGCTTCTCGCGGGAGTGCCGCGGCACCTGGGCGGAGGGCGCGAGGCCCTCGGCGTCAGCCGGGTACGGGTCGGCGGCGGGGCTCCGGGACGTCACCGGGCCACTCTGCCACGAGCATCCGGCACCACGGACGACGACGGGC
>DATISK010000127.1:0-1516 GCA_035581545.1 Ornithinimicrobium sp.
CCCCGGAGAAGAGGATCCTGGCCAGTTCGATCCGGCGGCGCTGACCACCGGAGAGGGTGTGCAGCGGCTGGGCCAGGACGCGGTCGGGCAGACCCAGGGAGCTGGCGACCGAGGCCGCCTCGGCCTCGGCCGCATACCCCCCGCGGGCGGTGAACCGGGTCTCGAGCCGTCCGTAGCGGGCCATCGCCCGGTCGCGCACGTCCCCCTCCCCGTGCGCCATCTCCTCCTCGGCGCGGCGCATCCCGCGGATCACCTCGTCCAGGCCGCGGGCGGACAGGATCCGGTCCCGGCCGAGCACCTCGAGGTCCCCGGTGCGCGGGTCCTGGGGCAGGTAGCCGACGTCCCCGGTCCGGGAGACGGTGCCGGCGGCCGGCTCACCCTGCCCGGCGAGGATCTTGGTGAGCGTGGTCTTGCCCGCCCCGTTGCGACCGACCAGCCCCACCCGGTCACCGGGGCCGACGCGGAAGGACACGTCCTCCATGAGCAGGCGGGAGCCCACGCGCACCTCGACGCCGCTGGCGGTGATCATGGCGGGGCTCTCCTCCGGGGCGCGACGACGACCCCGGGCGGGGTCAGGACGTGGGTGGTGGTCGGCCCGCACCTGTGGGTGCGACGTGGCGACCAGGGTGGCTAGTCTACGCGCTAGGCGTCCGGTCACCCGACCGACGCGGAAGAACGGCAGAGGCGGACAGATGACCTTCAGGGAGAACGCCAACATCGGCTCGGGGGCGGCCCGACGCGGAGGTGGTGGCGGCGGCGGTCTGGCCGTCGGCGGGGGGATCGGCACCATCCTGCTCGCTCTGGTCGTGATGCTCTTCGGCGGCGACCCGGGCGCGATCCTCGGCGGCGGGGGCGGCCAGGCGCAGTCGTCGGCGGACAACGTCGAGCTGGCCGAGTGCCAGACCGGGGCCGACGCCAACGAGGACGTGGACTGCCGGATGAAGGCCACCATGGTCTCGCTGGTCGACTACTGGGACCAGGTCGCCCCCGACGCCGGGGCGACCGAGGCCATCATCTTCACCGGCCAGGTGAACACCGGGTGCGGCACCGCGAGCAGCCAGGTGGGGCCGTTCTACTGCCCCGTGGACCGGACGATCTACCTGGACACCGGGTTCTTCTCCCAGATGGAGAGCCAGCTGGGCGCCGACGGGGGCAACTTCAGCCAGATGTACGTGCTCGCCCACGAGTACGGCCACCACGTCCAGAACTACACCGGTGCCCTGCGCGCCTCCCAGCAGGACCAGCAGGGCCCCGAGTCCGGTGCCGTCCGCGTGGAGCTGCAGGCGGACTGCTTCGCCGGGGCCTGGGCGGGCAACGCCACCCGGACGCGTGACGCCGACGGCAACCTGCTGCTGGAGCCGCTGAGCCGCGAGGACATCGAGTCCGCGCTCTCGGCCGCCGCCGCGGTCGGCGACGACTCGATCCAGGAGCGGATGCAGGGCCAGGTCACCCCGCACACCTGGACGCACGGCTCCTCCGAGCAGCGGATGGGCTGGTTCATGCGCGGCTACGACTC
>DATISK010000128.1:0-2954 GCA_035581545.1 Ornithinimicrobium sp.
GCCGCCCCCACCAGGGAGCGGCCCGTCCGCACGTCCCGGGACGTGCCGGTCTGACCTCGTCGAGCGTCAGCTGGAGGAGGTCCAGCTCACCCGCGGCGGCGCCCTCGACCTCCTCCCAGGAGCGCGGCAGCGCCACCAGCGGCCGCTCCCGCCCCCGCAGCGACCAGGGGCAGATCGTGGTCTTGGCCGCGTTGTTCTGGCTCCAGTCGAGGAACACCTTGCCGGGCCGCTCGGTCTTGGTCATCCGGGACGTCACCAGGTCGGGGTGGGCCTGGGCGAGGTGCTCGGCCAGGGCCTTGGCCACCGCGCTCACCTCCTCCGAGCCGCGCGTGCCCTCCAGGGGCGCGTAGAGCTGCATACCCTTGGACCCGCTGGTCACCGGACGGGGTGAGAGGCCGACCGCGGCCAGGCGCTCACGGACGAGCAGCGCGACCCGGGAGCACTCGTGCAGCCCGGCACCGGGCCCCGGGTCGAGGTCGACCACCATCCGGTCGGGGGGCTGCGGCGCGCCGTCGGCGTCAACCCGCCACTGCGGCACGTGCAGCTCCAGGCTGCCCAGGTTGACCAGGTAGACCAACGCCGCCAGATCGGGCACGAGTGGGAAGGTGATGGTGTCCCGCCCCCGGGAGGACCCCGGGGTGGGCACGGTGACGCGCGGCAGCCAGTCGGGGGCGCCGGGGGGCAGGTTCTTCTCGAAGAAGTGGTCGGCGCCCACCCCCTCGGGCCACCGGATCCGGGTGACCGGGCGCTCGGCCAGCTCGGGCAGGATCTGCTCGGCGTGGGTCACGTAGTAGGTGAGCACCTCACCCTTCGTGGTCCCGGTGGCTGGGTAGAGCACCTTCTCCAGGTTGCTCACCCGCAGGGTCCGTCCCGCCACCCGCACGCTCTGGCTGCTCACGGCTGCACCTCCAGGAGGTCCTCGGGGCTCAGGTCGGGGCGCACGCCCTGGAAGGACGGTTGCCGCAACCGCCCCAGCCCGGGGGTGATGCCCAGGGAGGCGACGTCCACGACGACCTGCGGTTCCAGCCACGTGGACCCGGCCGCCTCGGGCCGCGGGATCTCGGTGGTGAACGGGTACGGCGCGAGCGGCACCTGCTCCAGCACGGCCTGCAGCTGCGTGCCCGACCGGCCGGCGAGCCCGCTGCCGACCCGACCCAGGTAGGTCAGCCGCAGACGTCCCCGGTCGTCGCGGACGGGGACTCCGGTGCCGTCGTCGACGGGGAGGCCCACGTGGACCGCGCCCAGGCGTGCGGCGGTCCCGGTCTGCACCCGCCAGCCGCCGACGACGACGCTGCGGTGGTCGCGGTGGGGAAACTTGAGCCAGTCGGCGGACCGGACGCCGGGCTGGTAGGTCGAGGACCGGCGTTTGCTGACCACTCCCTCCAGTCCCTGCTCCGCGGTCGCCGCGAGCAGCTGGCGCCCGTCGTCGAAGACGGGGGGGACCTGCACCCCGGGCACGTCGGGGAGCAGGTCCTCGAGGGCGGACCTGCGCGTCGACCACGGCAGGCCGGTGAGGTCCATGCCGTCCAGCCGCAGCAGGTCGAAGGCGAGGTAGGTGACGGGGCGGGTGCGGGCCAGCTGGGCCGCCGCGGTGGCCGAGGAGGTGTGCACCCGGTCGACCACGTGGCTGAACGAGGGGCGCCCCCCGATCATCGTCACGGCCTCGCCGTCCAGGAGGAGGTCGTCGGCCACGTCGGCCAGCGCCCGCAGCTCAGGCAGGGCCACGGCGATGTCTCGCTCACCGCGCGTCAGCAGCCGCAGCCGGCCCTCGCGCACGTCCGCCAGCACCCGGATGCCGTCCCACTTGATCTCGTGGGCCCAGGTGGCGCCCGGCGGCGGACCGGTCCGGGCATCTCCCGGGGTGGCGAGCATGGGGCGCATGGGTCCATCCTTGTCCAATGCGAGCCATCTGGAAGGGAGCTGTGTCCTTCGGGCTGGTCAACGTGCCGGTCAGGCTGTACTCGGCGACCGAGAACCACGACCTGTCCTTCCACCAGGTGCGCGCCAGCGACGGCAGCAGGATCCGCTACAAGCGGGTCGCCCAGGCGGACGGGGAGGAGGTCGCCTACAAGGAGATCGCCAAGGCCTACGAGACCGACGACGGCCGGACCGTGGTGCTCACGGACGAGGACCTCTCCTCCCTGCCCAACCGCTCCAGCAAGGAGATCACCGTCGAGCGGTTCGTGCCGATCGACCAGATCGACCCGATCCTGTACGACCGGGCCTACTACATCGAGCCGGACGCCATGGGGGCGAAGGCCTACGGGTTGCTGCGCGAGGCCCTCCGCGAGTCCGAGCGGGTGGCCGTCGTCACCGTGTCCGTGCGCAGCCGGATGACCATGGCCGTGCTGCGGGTGATGGACGGGGCCATCGTGCTGCAGACGCTGCTGTGGCCCGACGAGATCAGGGACGCCTCGCGGCTCGACCACCTCGACGAGGTGAGCGACCCCAAGGAGAACGAGGTCGCCATGGCCCGGATGCTCGTGGAGTCGATGGCCGGCGACTTCGAGCCCGAGGGCCACGTCGACGACTACAAGGAGGCCGTCGAGGCCCTCGTGCAGAGCAAGATCGAGGGCGGGGAGGTCACCGAGCCCCCCGAGTCCGAGGACGACGGCGAGTCGGGCGAGGTCGTGGACCTGCTGGCCGCGCTGCAGCGCTCGGTCGAGCGCGCCCGGGCCGGACGGGGCGGGTCCTCGTCGGAGGAGGTGGACGACGCGGACGCCGACGCGCCGTCCGCGGGGGCGGCGCCGGAGCGGGCCGCGTCGAAGAAGGCGCCGGCCAGGAGGGCACCGGCCAAGAAGACGGCGGCCAAGAAGACGGCGGCCAAGGGGACGGCGGCCGAGAAGGCACCGGACAAGAAGGCCTCGGAAGGGCGCGCCTCGACCCGCAAGAAGGCCGGCTGAGGCGACCCGCGCGGCGTCCGCCGGCCGCTCGGTGCGGGCCGGTGACCCCGG
>DATISK010000129.1:0-13140 GCA_035581545.1 Ornithinimicrobium sp.
TCGGGGTTCAGCGCGCCCGAGCCGCCCTCGGAGACCTCGCCGTCACCCGCAGCCTCCTCCGCGCGACGGTCCGTCGCCTCCTCGCCCGCACCGTCGTCCACCGGTCCCTGGTCGTCTGCGTGTGCCATACCCCCCACGGTAGGGCTCCCCACCCCGGCAGGCACCTCGACGGCGGCGGGCGTCGGCTCCCTCACGCCGCCCGCGCGCGCTCCTGGGCCTCCCGGTCCCCCTCGTGACCGTGCCGCGAGGCGTAGGCCCTGCGGCTCGGGGCCCCGCTCACCCCGAAGACCACCACGCTGACGGCCACCACCAGGGTGACCGCACCCCACAGCGCCGGATCCTGCACCCCTTCGTGCCGCGCGTGCGCCAGGTAGAACAGGGCGCTGACCCCCATCGGACCGAAGAACCCCATGAAGGCCCCCTGGTGGGCGGCCACCCCCAGCGGTCGGTGCAGCGCCAGCACGAACGGCAGCCGTCGCACGAGGAGCACGAGGCCGGCGAACGCCGCGGCGCGCCACCCCCAGTCCGCCCAGAGCTGCCACGGCAGGACCGCGCCGAGGACGGCCAGGAGCGGGAGCACCGCATACTTGTTGATCCCCTCGTCCACGGCCTCCTGCTTCTCGCGGGGGCTGCTGTCGACCGCCCGGTTGTAGACCAGGCCGGCGACGAAGACCGCGAGCACCCCCGCCACGCCGACGGTGCGCGCCACCCCGAGGACACCGACGGCCAGCAGCAGGGTGTAGACCAGCTCGGGCCCCTCGCCGACGTCCTCGCGCCGGTCGGCGAGCCGCAGGCCCAGACCGGCCAGCCACCCCAGCAGCGCGCCGACCGCCACCCCGCCGACCACCTCCCAGGCGACGAGGCCGAGCACCTGGCCCACCCCCTGCGCCGGCAGGACCACCGCGACCAACAGGGCCACGAGGACCACCCCCAGGCCGTCGTTGGCCCCGCTCTCGACGGTCAGCAGCGCACGCACCCGGTGCGGAAGCGTCCGGCCCGCGGGCTCGCCGCTGACCACGGCCGCAGCCAGGACCGGGTCGGTGGGTGCCAGGCAGGCCCCCACCAGGAGGGCGAGGGACAGCGGCACGGCCAGCAGCAGCGCCGACGCCGCCGTGGCCAGCGCCGCCAGCGGCATCACCACGACGAGCAGGAGGACGGTCGGGCGCAGCAGGCCGCCCAGGCTTCCCCACGGATAGCGCAGGGCCGCCGCCATCACCGACGCCGCGAGCAGGACCCGGCTGCCCTCCAGCAGGACCAGGTCGACCACCTCCTGCTCCAGCTGGACCAGACCCAGCACGGCCGGTCCGGCCAGGACGCCGACGCCCAGGGCCACCAGCGGTTCGCTCGCCGGGACCCACCGCTCCAGCGGACCGCTGACGAGGGCGAGGACCACGCCCACCACGCCCAGGACCGCCAGGGCCGGAGCCAGCCAGCTCATGCCGAGCCTCCCCTCGGCGGCAGCCGGTGCAGGACGACCTCACCGAGCACGCCGTTCCCGACCTCGCAGGTCAGATAGGTGCAGACCGGCTGCCGACGACGGTCCGTCGGCGACCCGGGGTTGAGCAGCCGCAGCCCCTCGTGCTCGGTGTCCCACGGGATGTGGCTGTGGCCGAAGACCAGCACGTCGAGGTCCGGGTATGCGGCGCGCATGCGCTCCCCCCGCCGCGCCGCCGGGCCGGTCTCGTGGACCACGCCCCACCGCATACCCCCGAGGTCGACCCGGGCCACCTCGGGCAGGCGACGCCGCAGCTCCTCCCCGTCGTTGTTGCCGTGCACGGCCACCAGCCGGACGGCCTTCGCCTCGAGCTCGTCGAGCAGGGCGGGTTCGACCCAGTCGCCGGCGTGCACCACCACGTCCGCGCGGGCGACCTCCGCCCAGACCTGCGCCGGCAGCGCGCGGGCACGCTTCGGCACGTGGGTGTCGGCCAGCACCAGCATCCGCAGCCGGTCGTTCACCCCACGTCGGGCGACTCGGTGCTGCCCCGGTCGTGGATCTCCTCGGCCATCCGGTCCAGCTCACCCTCCTCGACGTCGACCTGGGCCTGCGACAGGCCCTCCTCGAGGTCCTCCCGGACCGTCTCGGGACGGGCACCCTCGTCCCAGCTCTCCGCGCGCTCGACGACGTAGTCGGCGGCCTGCTGACGGGCCTCGGACTCGTCCGGCCCCGCGCCGCCCTCGCTGCTCTGCTCATCGCTCATCCCGCCACGGTAGCCACGACCCCGCGGGGGCGCACCCGGTGACAGACTGGGCCCATGGCCAGGACCGTCGCGACCACCACCACCGTCGACCGGGAGGAGCTGCTGGAGTTCGTCCGCCCCCGGCACAACCTCATCGTCATCACCACCCGCCAGGACGGCCGCCCGCAGGCCTCCCCCGTCACCGGCGGCGTCGACGAGCAGGGACGCATCGTCGTCTCGACCTATCCGGAGCGCGCCAAGACGCACAACGCCCGGCGCGACCCGCGGGTGAGCGTCGTCGTGCTCTCCGACGACTTCGGCGGAGCCTGGGTGCAGGTGGACGGCGACTGCGAGGTCATCGACTGCCCCGAGTCGGTGGAGCCGCTGGTCGACTACTTCCGGGCGGTCGCCGGGGAGCACCCGGACTGGGAGGAGTACCGCGGGGCGATGCTCGCGCAGGGCAAGTCCCTGCTGCGGATCACGCCGACGCGGTGGTCGCCCGTCGCCACCGGCGGTTTCCCGGCACGGCTCGCCGAGGACTGAACACCCCGGGGGCCGAGGTGGCGGCGCGGGCGCGTCACCTCCCCGCCGCGGGCGCCGGGCTCACGCCGTCCTGATCTCCGTGCGCCGCAGCCGCAGCCACCCGAGCACGAGCGGCAGCACGATCCACAGCAGCGTGACCGTGCCGAGCTGGGCCCACTGCTCGCCGGTGAGCGCCTCCTGGGTGAACAGCGGCGCCTGCCCGCTGGCCAGGTCGAACCACCCGGCGTTGTTGCGCAGGGCCTCCACGAAGGTGATGAGCAGGTTCATCGCCACCGGCAGCGCGAAGTAGAGCACGATCGCGGCGGTGCTGTTCATCAGCAGCAGCCCGAAGGCCACCCCCTGCATGATCGCCAGCACCTGCAGGATCGTGAAATGGCCCAGCTCGCGACCGCCGACGTCCCAGACCTCGCCGGTCCCGGCCACGGCGGCGAAGACCGCGGCCACCGCCAGCAGCAGCGCCAGGCCGAGCAGCCCGACGACCACGGCGGCGACGGCCTTGGCCACCACGACGAGGCCGCGCCGGGGCTCCAGGGTGAAGGTCACCAGCCCGGCCCGCTGGCTCCACTCGCTGGTGACCAGCAGGATCCCCAGCACCGGCAGCAGGAACGCCTGGGGGGTCAGGGCCATCCCGGCGAACCCGTAGAAGGTGTGTCCCTCCTCCGGCCCGAAGGCCCAGAACAGCCCCACCGCGCCGACGCTCAGCACGGCGATGGCCGCCAGGAGCCACGACCCGGAGCGGGTGTCGACCATCTTGCGCAGCTCCACGCGCACCAGCCGCAGCAGGGGTATGGGGTGCGCCTCCGCCCCGGTGGCGCCCGGCGGCCGGCCCACCGGCGCACGCCCCTCCTCGGTCTGCGTGCCGTCGGTGCTGGTGCTCATCGGTGGACTCCTTCACGTGCGTCGGCAGCGGTCAGCTGCAGGAAGCGTTCCTCGAGCCCGCCGCCGTCGGAGGGCCGCAGCTCCGTGAGCGCGATGCTCCGGTCGGCGGCGACCCGGCCCACGACGACCGGCTCGGCCTGCACCACCAGGCCCCCTCGGGGGGACTCGGTGGCGTCCAGCCCGTCCTGCTGCAGGGCCACGAGCAGCGTGGCGTCGTCGTCGGAGCGGACGACCGTGCCGCCGGTGGAGAGCAGCTCGGCCTTGGTCCCCTGGGCCACGATCCGCCCCCGCCCGATGACGACCAGGTCGTCGGCGATGACCTCGACCTCCCGGAGCAGGTGCGAGGACAGCAGCGCCGTCCCGCCGGCGCGGGTGAAGTCCGCCAGCAGGGTGCGCATCCAGTGGATGCCCGCCGGGTCGAGCCCGTTGGCCGGCTCGTCGAGGACCAGCACCTGGGGGTCGCCCAGCAGCGCGTTGGCGATGCCCAGGCGCTGCCGCATACCGAGGGAGTAGCCGCCCACCCTGCGCCTCGCCTCCGCCGGCGTGAGTCCCACCAGCTCCAGCATCTGGTCCACCCGACCCCGGTCCAGGCCCATGGTCAGCGCGCTGACGGTCAGGGCCTCCCGGCCGGTGCGTCCGGCGTGCTGGGCCTGCGCGTCGAGGAGGACCCCGACGGCGCGCCCCGGGTTGGGGATGGTCTCGTAGCGACGGCCGAGCACGAGCGACTGCCCCGACGTGGGCCGGGTCAGCGCGCAGATCATCCGCATCGTGGTGGACTTCCCGGCGCCGTTGGGGCCGAGGAAGCCGGTGACACGCCCCGGCTGGACGGTGAAGGTGACGTCGTCGACGGCCGTCGCGGCGCCGTACGTCTTGGTCAGACCCTGGATCTCGATCACAGGTCGAGCCTTTCGGTAGGAGGGACGTCCGCCGTCATCGCACCGGCACCCGCCTGATGACCCACCAGTAGACCAGGGCCGACACCACGGCCATGGACAGGTCCCAGGCCCACCAGCCGGACGCCCGGTCCACGGCCCCGGTCACCGCCGGCAGCAGGAAGGCGGTGACCGTCGGGAGCACGGTGAAGAGCAGCACGAGGGCACCGACGCCGACCCACCACGGCCAGCGCAGGAACAGTGCCGTGATCGCCGCGGCGGCGGTCGTCGCCAGCAGGACCGCGCCCAGCGCGCGGACGGTCATCGTCGCCACGTCGCCGGCGCCGTCGGCCTGGACGAGCTCGAGCGCCCCTGCCGGACCACGGCCGACGACGAGGAGCACCGCGGCGGTCAGGAGGAGCACGGCGGCGGCCATCGCCAGCGTGGTCAGCAGCTGTCCCACGGCCACGGCACGACGGGTGGCCCCGGACGCGACGTAGACCCGGGTGCGGGCCGCCAGCACGACCGCCATGACCACCGCCGCGATCCCCACCGCGACCGGGAGGATGAACAGCGAGGCGACGAGGGTGACGCCGTCCCCGTCGGTGACGACCTCGAGCCCGACCATGTCGGTCTCGGTCATCCCGACCAGCTGCCAGCCCCGCCAGTGCGCGATCAGGGTGCCGACCGCGAGGATGACGAGCACCACGCCGGTCGTGATGAGCAGGCTGTTCATCGCCGCGGTCAGGAGCATCCGGGTCATGACCATCCACTGGCCGGGCCGGGCCGGACGGCGGACGGGCGAGGTCGCCGGAGCGTCGGCGGAGGTGGTGGTCATGACGCGGTCCTTCCGGTGCTGACGTGCACCAGCACGTCGGTGAGCGAGGCGAGCGAGTCGCCGGTGGAGTGCTGCTGGCGCACGGTGTCGGCGTCACCGGCGGCGACGACCCGTCCGCGGTCGAGCACGACCACGTCCTCCATCAGGTCCTCCACCTCGTCGAGCAGGTGGGAGGACAGCACGATCGTGCGCGGGTGGTTGACGTAGTCGGCCATCAGCTCGTCGTAGAACAGGCGGCGGGCGACCGCGTCCATCCCGAGGTAGACCTCGTCGAGCAGGGTCAGCTCGGCCCTGGACGCCAGGGCGATCACCGCGCCGAGGATCGAGCGCTGGCCCCGGGAGAGCTGCTCGGGGTTCTTCCTCAGCGGCACCCCGAAGCGCCCGAGCAGCTCCACCGCATACTCCTCGTCCCAGTGCGGGCGCAGCGCGCCCTGCAGGCGGAGGGTATGGCGGATGCGCTGGTCCTCGAAGATGCCGCCGCGGTCGCGGACCAGGCAGATGCGGGAGGTGACCGACGGGTCCTCCCACACGTCGCGCCCGCCCACGCGCACGGTCCCGGCCTGGACCGGACGGAGCGCGGCGACCAGGGACAGCAGGGTCGTCTTGCCGGCACCGTTGCGCCCGACGAGCCCGGTGATGGTGCCCGGCCGGATGGTCAGGCTGACGTCCGAGAGCGCCTCGGCGCCCCGGAACCGGTGGGTGACGGCGTCGATCTCGACGCCCAGCGGCGCGTTCACTGCTGCTCCTTGAGGTGGTCGATGAGCTGGTCGGTGCTGATCCCCAGCGCACGGGCCTCGTCGAGGACCGGCCCGAGCGTGTCGTCCCAGAAGGTCGCCCGGCGGTGCTCGCGCAACAGCTCCCGCGCACCGTCGGAGACGAACATGCCCAGACCGCGCCGCTTGTGCAGCAGGCCCTCGTCGACGAGCGTGCTCATCGCCTTGGCCGCGGTCGCGGGGTTGATGCGGTGGGTGGTGGCGTACTGCGTGGTCGACATGACCTGGGCCCCCTCCGGAAGGTCGCCGACCAGGACCGCCTGGCGGATCCGGTCGGCGATCTGCTGGTAGATCGGCGTGCGGTCGTCGAACGGCGCGAACTGCGCCGGTACGGCCTCGGTGGCCATGGCCGCCTCCGATCTTCTTCAGTGGTTCATTACATGACTAATGAACCATAGAACGCTGGTCGGCGCAACCCCATGGAGCGACGGCTCCACGCCGCCCGGGAGGCGGACCAGACCCACGTGTGAGCGCCCGGGCAGGCGCCGGACCTGCATGCCCTCCCGCCCACTAGGGTCGGGTCATGGACGAGTTCGACCTGGACCGCGCCACCGAGGTCGGGTGGGCGGGGTTCCTCACGCGGCTCGCCGCGCACCTCGCGACGACCGCCGAGCCGTTGCGCATCACCCCCTACGGTGCCGGCTCCGAGAGCGCGCCCGTCCTCGAGGTGCGGCCCGACGGTGACGTCCTGCGCGCCGAGCTGCGGACCCCCGGCGACCGTCCGCCGCTGGACGAGGAGCACCACCGCCACCTGATCGCGCTGGGGTGGCACGAGGAGCCCGCCGTCCCGTCGTCCCCGTCGGCGGCGGAGCACGAGGGTGACGACCACGGAGCCCGGGGCACGGCATACCTCGTCGAGCTCCCCCGCACCCACGCCCACCTCCTCGCGGCGGTCGTGTCCGACACCCTCCGGCACGTCGTGGGGGCCCCGCACCCGGCGTTCCTGGACGCGGGCACCCTGACGATCACGCCGCCGGACCCGGACGAGGTCCAGGTCCGGCCCCAGATCGACCTGGACGAACCGGTGCGGGTGACCACGCCCGCGCAGCTGCGGCAGGCGGTCGAGACGACCCTGCACGCGACCATGGGCCACCCGCCCCGACGGGACGCCGACGGCGACGTGCCGATCGTGTTCGGGACGACCCTGGTCTACGTGCGCACCGCGGACTCCCAGCCGGTCGTGAGCATCTTCGCGATCCTCGTCCAGGACGTCGCCGACCTGGACGCCGCCCGGCGCGAGGTGGGCATCCTCAACCGGGAGTCGGTGTTCGCCAAGTTCCACCTGGTGGGGCGGCAGGTCGTGGCCAGCGTGGCGATCCCCAGCCTGCCGTTCGTGCCACGGCACCTCGTCGGCATGATCGAGCTGATGGGACGCGAGCTCGACCGGCTGGACGACGCGCTCGCGCTGCGGCTGCAGGGCCGGCGCGGGATCGACGTGATGACGGGCAAGGGGCCCGGTGGCGCCGAGCCGGACCCCTCCGCCGAGCCCGAGGGCGCTGCCGGAACGTCCGCCGGGGACGGGGAACGCGACGCGGACGGGGACGGGGGCGCGGGTCACGACGGGGGCGCGGGTCAGGCCGCCGGCGTGTCCGACGACGAGGACGAGCTTCCCGAGGAGCTGCTGCTGCTGCTCAACCTGGACACCGAGGGACGGGCGGGTCTCGAGCCGGCGCTCGTCGCCGACGTGTGCCACCACGACCGCTCGCTCATCCTGCGCCTCATCCGGATCGCCGAGGAGCAGACGATCTCCTGGCGGCGGTCGGTCGACGAGGCCCGGGCCGCCGCTGACGTGGAGGAGGCCCGGGTGGCCACCGGGGAGTTGCACGGCTGGCAGTCGACCGTGCGCGACCTGCGGGCGGCGCTGCGGCACGTGGTCACCTTCGGGCAGGGCGAGGGGTAGGCCGCCCGGACCGGCTCAGACCGTGGTCGCCGAGGTCTGCTCGATGTAGGCCGAGGGTGGCTTCGGCTCGATCCCCGCCTCCCGCAGCGCACGGTCGTCGCAGGTGCTCGGATGGGTGTCGGAGTGCAGCGCCATCCCCATGACCGAGGCGAGGGCCGGCCGGGGCCGGGTCATCAGCCGCCCGGCGAGCGCGAGCACCGGTCGGGGCACGTGCCGGACGGTGAACGAGCGGCCCGTCGCCCGCTCGAACGCCGCCACCGCCTCGTTGGGGGTGATCGGCTCGGGTCCCCCGAACTCGACCTCCGGCGGCACGGCGTCGGCCACGGCGAGGCGGGCCACCAGCGCGGCGACGTCGTCGATCGCGACGTAGCGGTGGGGCGTGTCACCCTTTCCGTAGATCGTGGCCCTGCCCTGCTGCGGGTCGATCCCGCTGGCCGCCCCGAGCCAGACCTCCTGGAACATGTCCGGACGGACGACGACCGTCTCCATGCTCGTCGCCCGCAGCGCCTGCTCGGTGGCCCGCTTGGCCGCCACGAACGGGGCACGAGCACCCGTGCCCCGGTCGAAGCCCGCCGCGGAGAGGTAGACGAACCGCCGCACGCCCGCCTCCGCCGCCGCCCGCACGAGGTGCTGGTTGCCCTCCACGTCGACGCTCTCGAGGGTCAGCTCCGTGTCCCCCGCCAGGATCCGGGACAGGGCGTTGGCGGTCGTGACGACCGTGTGCACACCGGCCGTCGCCGGGCCCAGGCTGGCCGGGTCCCGCAGGTCGCCCCGGACGACCTCGACCCCCGCGGCCTCCAGCCCGCCCGCGTCGGAGGAGGGCCGCACCAGCGCCCGGACCGCCCGGCCGTCCTCCACCAGGCGTCGTGCGACGCGTCCCCCCAGCTCACCGGTGGCACCGCAGACCAGGATCATGGCTCCTCCTCCATGGCCGCCTCCGCGACCCCCGAGGGCGACCGTCGGCCGGGCCGGTCGACACCCGTGTCGTCCCGGGACAGACGCTACTCCGGTCGCACCGCAAGGGGGTATGCCCACGGGCCGGTCGCTCAGCCGGCGGGTGGGTCAGCCGGTGGGTCGGCCCCGTGGTCCTGCTCGACGGGATGGCGGTGCTGCCGTCGGGCGACCTCGTGGTGGCCACCCGGGTGGTGGGGCAGCTGACCACCCTCACGCCGCAGGGCGAGGTCGTCGCGCGGGTCGACGTCGGCGACCCGTTCGTGACCAACGTCTGCCTGGCGGGGGACGACGGGGCCGACTGGTTCGTCACCCTGGGGTCCACGGGCCGGCTGCTGCGTTTGCGGGCGCGAGCTGCTGACGACCGTCCTGTCCCGGCGTAGGCTCGCCCGCATGGCCCTGCTCCGCACCGCCGCCCGGATCACGCTCGGACTGGCCATGGTCGGCGCGGGGGTGGCCCACCTGACCGCCCAGCGGCAGGAGTTCCAGGCCCAGGTGCCGGACTGGTTGCCGCTCGAGGAGGACCTGACCGTGCTGGGGTCCGGCGTCGTCGAGATCGCGCTCGGCGCCTCGTTCGTCGTCCTGCCCCGGAGGAAGCGCCTCGTCGGCGCCCTGCTCGCGACGTTCTTCGTCGTCATCTTCCCGGGCAACGTCGCCCAGTACGTCGAGGGCACCGACGCGTTCGGCCTCGACACCGACCGCAAGCGCCTGGTCCGGCTGTTCTTCCAGCCGGTGCTCGTGCTGTGGGCGCTCTACGGCGGAGGGTGGTTCGCCCGCGGCCGGAGGCGTGAGCCGTGAGCGACCGGCTGCTCCTGGCCACGTCCGGGATCTTCGCCCTCAGCACCGCCGCGGCGAGCGTGGTCGCCGCGCGCTCCCCGGTCGTCCCCGGCGAACCGCTGGGCCTGCGCGCTCCCGGCAGCGTCCCGGCGCAGCTCCTCGCCGGCTGGGGGGCGGGCATCGCGGCACCGTGGCCCATGCCGGCGGTCGCCACCTGGTCCGCGTGGCGGTCCACCGGCGACCCGTCCGGCCCCGCACGGACGGTGGCCACGGTCGGGGCCATGGTCCTCGTGGGCACCGCCATCGAGCCGGTGACCTGGGGGCGACGCCCCGCGACGCCTGCGGCCCGCGCAGCCATCGTGGCCAACCTCGCCAGCGGGGTCTCGATGGTCCTGGCCGGAGCGCACCGGCTCCGGTCCCGGTGAGCCCCGACGGCCCTCACCGCCCGCCCGGGCCGGCCTGCCTGCGCCGCACCTCGGCATACCTGCGCAGCACCTCCCGCGTCGGCGTCACCGGCACTCCCAGGGCGCGCAGCCTCGACGCGTCCAGCACCGGCCGGTGCGTGAGGAAGACCGTCTGCTCGGGGCCGTAGGCGGTCAGCCCCAGCCGCCTGCCCACCGCCAACGCCCGCCGCAGCACCGGCTCGGGCACGACCAGCGTGCGCCTCCCCAGGGCCCGGGCGATCTCCGGCACCGTCACCGTCCCCTCCCCCGCGACGTTGAACACCCCGGTCACCGGGGCGCCGACCGCCGCCACGACGACCCGCACGACGTCCTCGTCCCAGACGAGCACGAACGGCGAGGCGGCCCCGGCCAGCCGCAGGATGAACCGCCCGCTCCACAGCCGGGTGATCTGGTTGTCCACCCGCTCGCCCAGGATCGTCCCGATCCGCAGGACCACCTGCTCCAGGGCCGGCGTGCGTGCGCGCTCGGCGGCGAGCATCTCCTCGACCTGCCGCTTGTGGTCGGCGTAGGCGAACTCCGGGTTGCCCCGCAGCGGATCGTCCTCGGTCAGGGGCACCGGGTTGTCGGCGTGGTAGCCGTAGGCCGCCCCGCTGGAGCTCACCACGATCCGCCGCACCCCGTGCTCCCGGCACGCGTCCAGCACGTGCCGGGTCCCGTCGACGTCCACCGCCCGCTCCCGCTCCCGGTCCGAGCCCCTGCCGGGCGTGACGACGCTCGCCAGGTGCACCACCACCTCGGGGCGGAAGGCGGCGAAGACCTCCTGCACGGTATGCCGCTCGCGCACGTCCATCCGCACGTGCACCGCCCCCGGGACCGGCCGGGCGGGGTCGCGCACGTCGGCGCCCACCACGTCGTGACCCCCGGCGACCAGGCCCGGGACCACCGAGGAGCCGAGGAAGCCGGAACCGCCCGTGACAAGCACCTTCATGGGCCGCACGGTACCTCCCGCCCCACCGCCGTCCCCCGCCCCTTGCCGGTGCGACGACCACGGATGCGTCCCGGCACGGGGGCATCGTCTACATTCTGCTCGTGAGTGCACAGGCCCCCTCGTCCGTCATCCTCGTCCGCGCGACGAAGTTCGTCCCCAACCCGGCGACCGCGGCCGACAACGCCTTCCAGCACGTCATCCCCGAGGGGCAGCCCACCGAGGAGACCTCGGCGCAGGCGGTGGCCGAGATGGACGCCCTGGCCCGGTCGCTGCGCGACGTGGGCGTGCGGGTGCACGTCTTCGACGACGACGACCACACCCGGCCCGACAGCGTCTTCCCGAACAACTGGCTCTCCACGCACCAGGGCGGCTACGTCGCGGTCTACCCGATGTACGCCTCCAACCGGCGGCACGAGCGCCGCGGCGACGTGCTGGAGATGCTCAAGTCCACCTACCGGGTGCAGACGATCATCGACTACTCCGGCCTCGAGCCCGACGGCATCTTCCTGGAGGGCACCGGGGCGATGGTGCTGGACCACATCTCGCGGGTCGCCTACACCGCCGTCAGCCACCGCGCCGACACCAACGTCCTGGAGCGCTTCTGCACCGACTTCCGCTACGAGCCGATGGCCTTCGAGGCGGTCGACGCGAGCGGTGTGCCGGTCTACCACACCAACGTGATCGCCTGCATCGGAACGGATGTCGCCCTCGTGGCGCTCGGCATGATCCGCGACGAGCAGCGTCGCGAGGAGGTGCGCGCACGGCTCTCGGTCAACGGCCGCCGGGTCGTGGAGATCACCGAGGAGCAGGTCCGGGAGTTCGCCGGCAACGCCGTCGAGCTGTGCGGCCGCCGGCCCGACGGCAGCAAGCGCTACGTGATGACGATGTCCGGCAGCGCCCGTCGCAGCCTGCGGCCCGACCAGGTCGAGGAGATCGAACGGTCCTGCGAGATCGTCGCCGTGGACGTGCCGACGATCGAGCTGGCCGGCGGGTCCGTGCGCTGCATGATCGCCGGGGTCCACCTGGACCCCCGCCCCGCCGAGGGCGGTGAGCCGACCGCCACCGCCGCGGCGATCGACGAGCACCCGCACACCGCGGACGGGCAGGACGTCGCCGAGGGTATGGCGTAGCCGCGTCCAATCCGACCGGGCAGCCGGCTCCGAACCCCTGGCACCTCGACGACACCGGGTCGTCGGACGCCACGAAGGAGCCATCATGAGGACACGCACCATCAGCGCCGCCGCCGTCGCTGCCGCGATCGCCTCGGTCGGGATCGCCGGCACCGCCACCGCCGCGCACGACAGGAACCCCTCGGCGCAGGTCGCCACCTACGCCTACGAGCTCGCGCCGGTGCAGGCCGACACGGTCCCGGGCAGCCAGGGCTGGGGGTCCACCCGGATCACCGCCCTGCCCAACGGCAAGGTGCAGGTGAAGGTGCAGGCCTCCGGCCTCGCGCCCGGCCTGCCGCACGCGATGCACCTGCACGGCGTGACCGACGGCGCCGACCTGGGCTGCCCCGGCCCCGGGGCCGACGGGGGCGACGGCATCGTCAGCGTCGTGGACGGCGCCCCGTCCTACGGCGGGATCCTCGCCTCGCTCACCACCTCCGGGGACACGAGCGCGGCCAGCGCCCTGGCGCTGGACCGCTTCCCCGTCGCCGACGCCTCGGGGCGGATCAGCTACACCCGCACCTTCGACGACGCGACCGCGTGGGCGAACGCCGACACCGCCCAGGTCGTCGTGCACGGCATCGACCTCAACGCCGACGGCACCTACGACTTCGGGGCCGGCCCCTCCTCGATCACCCCCGCGGCCCCGCTCGCGGCCACCATCCCCGCCCTCTGCGGCGGCATCCCCAACTGAGCACCGGCGCCTCCCGGGTCACCACAGGGTGGCCCGGGAGAGCAGCACGGCCCGGCTCCGCACCCCGGTCCGGTCGAACACCCTGCGCAGGTGGTCCTGCACGGTCAGCTCCCCCGCACCGGCGACGTGGTAGGTGACGGCGAGACCGCCGGGACCTCCCCGGACGTGCGCGGCC
>DATISK010000130.1:0-4411 GCA_035581545.1 Ornithinimicrobium sp.
CGTGGGGGGAGGCGCTGCTGGCCGTGCCGTGGGTCACCGTCGTCCTCCTCCTCCTCGTCTCCGTCGCCGCGGTCGACCTGCTGCGGCCGGCGGTCTACTCCACCACCGCCACCCTCGTGGCCGGATCGGACGCCGCGGCCCGGCGGACCGCCGTCGACCTGGCCCGCACCGACGTCGTCGACCGGGTCGAGGCGCGGATCGAGCTGGAGGAGGAGTGGCGCGGACGGCTGCGCGTCGGGGTCGACCGGGCCGGCGGAGGCCGGGAGGTGCGGGTCGAGGCGCAGGCCCCCGACCCGCGTCTGGCCGCCCTCGCCGCCGACACCGCAGCCTCCCTGGCCGTGGCCGACGCGCCCGACGACCTCACCCTCAGCTCGGCCGCCGAGGTCCCGACCCGGCCCGTGGGTGAGGGGCCCCGCGGGTGGGTCGTGGCCGCCCTGCCGCTGCTGGTCCTGGCCGCGCTCGCGGAGCGGGCCCGCGCACGGCGAGAGGGCCGGCCGGCCGGGGCCGTGACGTGAGCGGCACGGCATACCCCGGTCCCGTCGCCCCGGCCGCGCCCGCGGGGGAGTCCGAGGCGCTCCCGAGCAGGGCGCGCCTGCGGGCGATGCGGGCCTACCGGCACGCCCTGCGGGTCCCTCCCGTCCCGCGTGACTTCCGGGCCGACATCGAGGGGATGCGCGCGATCGCCGTCATCGGGGTGGTGCTCTGGCACGCCGGGGTGACCCTGCTGCCCGGCGGGTTCGTCGGCGTCGACGTCTTCTTCGTCGTCAGCGGGTTCCTCATGACGGCCCTGCTGCTCGAGGAGGCACGGGCCCGGGGACGGGTCGACCTGGGCCGGTTCTACGCCCGGCGGGCCCGGCGGCTGCTGCCGGCGGCCCTCACCGCGCTCGCCGGGACGGCCCTGCTCACGGTGGCGTTCATCCCCCGGACGCGGTGGGGGGAGATCGGCGGCGACCTGGTGGCGTCGGCGGCCTACCTGATCAACTGGCGGCTGGCCGACCGGTCGGTGGACTACCTGGACCTGGAGCGCGCCCCCACGCCGGTGCAGCACTACTGGTCGCTGGCCGTGGAGGAGCAGTTCTACATCCTCTGGCCCATCCTCCTGCTGGTCGTCCTGCTGGTCGCCCGCGGGCGGGCGCGGGTGTTCACCACCTGGATCTGGTCCCTCACGGCGGTGCTCCTGCTGGGGTCGCTGGGGCTGTCCTGGTGGTGGACCCAGGAGCACCCCTCGCAGGCCTACTTCGTCACCTTCACCCGGGTGCACGAGCTGATGCTGGGGGCCGTCGTCGCGCTCGGCGCGGCTGCCTGGCCGCGGCTGCCGCGCCTCGTCGCGGCGGCGGCGGGCTGGCTCGGGCTGGGCATGATCGTGGCCGCGCTCCTCGTCATCGACCTCACCACGCCCTTCCCCGGCACCTGGGCGCTGCTGCCGACCGTCGGGACCGCGCTGGTCATCGTGGCCGGAGCGGCGGCCGGGGGCTGGGGACCGGAGCGGCTGCTGCGCGCCCGGCCCCTGCAGTGGGTCGGGCGGATCAGCTACAGCCTCTACCTGTGGCACTGGCCCTTCGTCGCCGCGGCCGCCTCCCTCGCCGGCGTCGGCAGCGGCGGGCCGGACGCGCTGCCGGTGGGCTGGGGCCTGGTCGCCGTGCTCGTCTCGGTCGTGCCCGCCTGGCTGTCCTTCCGCTACGTGGAGGAGCCGGTCCGCGTGCGGGGCCGGGTGCTGGCCCGGCGGATGCCACCGGGGGTCGTCACCCAGCGGGGGCTGCGGCTCGGCCTGAACTGCTCGTTGGCGGGTGTCCTGCTGGGGATGGTGCTCCTCGCCCTGGGCCCGACGTCCCTGACCCCGGGCACGGTGGCCTGGCGGACCCCCCAGGTGGTGGACGAGGTGCGCGCCCCGGTCGGTGCCGGCACGCTGGAGGGGGGCACCGGCGAGCGGGGGGCGCTCGTCTCGGCGGCCCTGGGCGGTGCGTCCACGACCGCCCCCGGCGCCGACCCCGACGGGGGGGCCTCGACCTCCGACGGGGTCGTGGCCGCCACCCAGGAGCCCGCCCAGCCCGACATCCCCGACGTCCTGCCCACCCTCGCCGTGCCGCTGGAGCAGGTGGCCGACGACCGGCCGGTGATGGAGCCGGAGGGCTGCTTCGTCGGCATCTCCGGCAGCGAGGTGGGTGTCTGCCGGGCCGGTGACCCCGAGGGCGAGGTCACGATCGCGCTGAACGGCGACAGCCACGCCGGGATGTGGATCACCGCGCTCGACGAGATCGGCCGGGACCGCGGCTGGAGGATCGTGTCGCTGACCAAGTCGTCCTGCCCGCCCGCCCCCGGCGTCGAGGTGGAGCGCCCCGGCCAGCGGGGCGGGACCTACGACCAGTGCACCGCCTACCAGCGCGGCGTGGACGAGCGGCTGGCCGAGCTGGACCCGGACGTGGTGCTGCTGTCCTCGGCCGCCTACGACGTGCCCCCCGACGAGCTCGCCGCGGGGATGGCCCGCCGGGTGGACACCCTGCGGGAGGACGGCGCGGTCGTGGGGATGGTGCAGGACGTCCCGCGGGTGCCGTTCGACCTGCCCGAGTGCCTGATCGACCACCCCGAGGAGGTCAGCGCCTGCGCCTTCCCCCGGGAGGAGGGGATGGCCCGCTCCGGGGTCGGGCAGGCCGAGCTCGCGGCGCTGCGTCCCGCGATGCCGGTGCTGGAGTTCAACGACGCCGTCTGCCCGGGGACCGTCTGCTCCCCGGTGCTCGGTGGCGTCGTGGTCTGGCGGGACACCAACCACCTGTCCGCCACCTACGTGCGCTCGCTGCGCGACCTCGTGGAGGAGCAGGTCACCCCCCTGGTCGAGGCGTCCCGCCTGCCGGAACCGGCCCGGACCGTGCTGCTGGAGGGGACCAGGCTCGGGCGGCCGTAGCCGGGACCGCCGCGTCCGCGATCCGCCAGAGCAACCACGTCCACGCGGCCGCGCGGAGCAGCACGACCACGGCGTAGGCCTGGGGCGGCAGCCCGCGGCCCGGGTCGCTGTCGAAGGCGATGTGCAACCAGGTGGCGACGAAGTGCAGCGTCTCCACCGCGGCCCAGACCAGGTGCTCCCACCAGGGACGGACCGACAGCACGAGCAGCGGCAGCACCCACAGGCCCGACTGCACCGACAGCGAGGGGGCCGTCAGGACCACCACGGCGGTGTTCGCGGCCGCCACCTGGACCACCCCGAGCCGCGTCCTGCGCACCAGCAGCACCCCCAGGGCGACCGCGGCCACCCAGCCGCCCACGGCCACCCAGGTCGACGCTGTCGTCGCCAGGGGGAACCCGACGAGCCGGGGCAGCATCTGCAGGGCGCCGTAGCCGGCACCCTGGGACCACCACTGCTCCGCGGCCGTCAGCGCCTGCGGCTGGACCGCCAGGAGGGGGACGAGCACGAGCAGGGCCGAGAGCGCCGCGCCCACCACCGCCTGGGCGCCGCGCAGAGGGCGGCCGTCCCGGCGGGCGACGAGGACGAGGGCCAGGAGCACGAGCAGCGGGAAGGGGCGGACGAGGACGGCCCACCCGAGCAGGGCACCGGCCAGCCAGGGGTGCCTGCGCTGCCACGCCCACAGGGCGAGCAGGGTGAGGCTCACCCCCAGCAGGTCGACCGAGACGAGGGCCAGGGTGACCAGGACGGGGCTGAGCGCCAGGTGCGCGGCCCGCCACGGGTCCCGCGGGCACAGGGCCACGGCCGCGACCACGCCCGCCGTCAGCAGGAGCAGCGCGAGCAGGGTCCACCCGAGGAACACCCCCTGCTGGGCGTCCAGGCCCTGGCCGGCCTGCGGTGAGACCCGGGCCAGGAGCCACATGACCAGGCCGGGCAGCGGCGGCTGGGTGGAGGGGATCTCACCGCTCCACGGGAGCAGGCGCTCACCCAGCGGAGAGCTGACGTGCACGACCGGCACGTCGGAGTAGCAGGCCCGCCAGAACTGGTCCGGGGTGCTCCACCCCTTCATCAGGCAGTGCCCCTTCTGCCAGACCCCCAGGGACAGCATCCCGGCGCCCATCAGGACGATCGCCGCGGCCACGCCCGCCAGGCCCCGGCGGCCGACGACGGCGTGCCGTCCCAGCGGTCCGCCGACGAAGCCGGTCCCGAGCGCGACGACCGGGTCGCGCCAGGAGGGCACCCGCCAGGGCACGTCCCGACGTCGGCGCTCGCGGGCGGGGACGCCCCTCACGCGCCCGCGGTCGCCCTCGCCGGTGCGGCCGTCGCACCGGCCGCATCACCGGTCGCGTCACCGTCCGAGCCGGTGCCGCCCGGCGGCGGGGCGGGGACCGTCGGCTGCGCCGGGTCGGTCGTGGGCGGTGCTGGGTCCACGGGCTCGGTGGGAGCCGGTGCCGTCGGCGCGGGCGTGGTGGGAGCCGGCTCCGTGGTGGGCTCCTCGGTCGTCGGCTCCTCCGT
>DATISK010000131.1:0-1876 GCA_035581545.1 Ornithinimicrobium sp.
CCAGCACCGCGTCGCGTCCGGAGACGAACGGATAGTTCCCGCCCTCCAGCCAGGTCCTGATCTGGTCGGTGTGGTTGTGGTGGAAGGGGTGCCCCGAGTTGCCGGTCTGGTTGACCCAGCGGGAGGCGTCGAGGTCCCCGAGGTCCACCACCATCCGCATCGAGGGGGCCGAGGTGACCTCGAAGCTGCCGGTCGAGGCGTCCCAGTTCATCGCGTTCACGACCGCGCTGGTGCCGGAGGCCGGGCGTGCGGGCTGGCCGAAGATCCCGCGCACCAGGGCCGGCACGTCCTCCCCGGAGAGCACCTCGTGCTCCAGCCGCACCTGGTGCAGCTGCCCCCAGGTCCAGTCGTCGACGTCCTTGGAGATGTCCCGGGTCAGGTCCAGCCGCGCCTCCAGCATGGCGGTGCGGATGACCTCGTCGCGCGACTCCACCACGCCGGGGGTGCGCCGGTCGTCCCACCAGCGGCTGTCCGGCCGGGCCAGCAGCTCCTCGAGCAGGAGCATCGACCGCGAGTTGCCGGTGGCGGCCAGGTCCGGGGGCAGCTCGTCGTCGAAGACGGTCTCCAGCAGGTTGGCGTAGACGGCGTAGAAGTAGGCGGCGGCCGCCGACTGCTCACCCTCGGCCGGGGCGGTGAGGTCCCAGTCCCTCAGCAGGTCCTGGGCCTCGCTGTAGAAGTCGTTGCCCAGGTCCAGCTGGACCAGGTGGGGGACGAGCACCTCGGCGAAGGCGTTGCGGTCGTCGAGCTGGACCTGGGACAGGTCCTCCACCGTCAGCGGTCCCTCCTCCATCCGGGCGGTGAGCAGCTCCAGGATGCGGGTCGAGCGGTAGCCCTTGTCCCACTCGCTGGTGAGGAAGGGGGAGCTGCCGCGCACGACCGCCTGGTTGGCCGCGACGATCACCCCGTCCTCGGGGTTGAGCGCGTGCGGCATCTCCTCGAAGTCCACCCAGCCGGACCACGCGTAGGCCTCGTCCCAGCCGGGGGCGGGGTAGAAGCCCGGCGGGGTCCCGTGGGTGGCCGAGCGGCGCACCGGGATCAGCCCCGGGGCCTGGTAGCCGATGTTGCCCTCGGTGTCGGCGTAGAGCAGGTTCTGGGAGGGGACGGCGAACAGGCGGGCGGCGTCCCGGAAGTCCTGCCACCCCTCGGCCCGGTTGATCGCGAAGATCGCCTCCGCGGTGCGACCCGGCTCCAGCGCGGTCCAGGCGAGGGCGACCTCGTAGTCGTCGGAGGTCTCCACCCCGCCCAGCGGGGCGTCCCGCCCGACGGCGGCGACCGGGTCGAGGACGTCGGAGACGATCGGTCCGTGCGAGGACTCCCGCACCGTGATCTCCACGTCCTCCCCGCCGGCGACCTCGATCGTCTCGGTGCGCACGTCCAGCGGCACGTAGCTCTCGCCGCGCAGCACCCGGTCCCCGTCGACGTCCTCCAGGTAGAAGTCGGTGACGTCGGGGTCGAGGTTGGTGATGCCCCAGGCGATGTCCTGGTTGTGCCCCACGACGACCCCGGGGAGCCCGGCGAAGGTGAACCCGCTCACGTCGAACGGGCAGGTGGAGGAGACCTCCCGGCAGTGCAGCCCGGCCTGCAGCCAGATGCCCGGCTGGCTCACCTCCAGGTGCGGGTCGTTGGCCAGGATCGGGGCGCCGGTGGCGGTGTGCTCGCCGGCGACGACCCACGAGTTGGAGCCGATCCCCTCCCCGGCGCCCACGAGCGGCGGTACCGCGCCCAGGGCCGTCCCCGCAGCGGTCAGCGCCTCCTCCACGCCCCCGCCCGCCAGCCAGCTGCGGGTCAGGCCCTGGGTGGGTCCGGGCGGTGCGACCGGCTCGCCGAGCCGGCCCTGCTCGGCGGGGTCGAGGTTGGTGATGCCCCAGGCGATGTC
>DATISK010000132.1:0-6409 GCA_035581545.1 Ornithinimicrobium sp.
GGCGGCAGGCTGGCCCAGCTCGCCTGTGAGCGGGTGCGCCAGGAGGGGCTGGAGGCGGCCTTCGTGGCCGTCCGGCTGCCCTACCGGGTGCAGGCCGACGAGGAGGACGCCCGGACGGCGTTGCGGTTCATCGCCCCCGACGAGGTGATGACGATCGACATCGGCCCCGGCGTGGACGCGCACTGGCAGGCCATGCTGGACGCCGGCCTGGACGTCCACGACGACGTCGACGAGTACCACAAGGGCAACGTCAAGGCCCGGCACCGGATGGTGACGCAGTACGCCATCGCCGGCGCCCGCGGGATGCTGGTGCTGGGGACCGACCAGGCCGCCGAGGCGATCGTCGGCTTCTACACCAAGTTCGGCGACGGGGCTGCCGACGTCACCCCCCTGTTCGGCCTGCCCAAGCGGCGGGTCCGCGATCTCGGGCGGGACCTGGGCGCCCCGGACGTCCTCGTGGACAAGGTGCCCACCGCCGACCTGGAGAGCGACCGGCCGCTGCGCGCCGACGAGGAGGCGTTGGGCGTGACCTACGTCGCGGTCGACGACTACCTGGAGGGCCGGGACGTCTCCGACGAGGACGAGGCGACGATCCTGGGCTGGTACCGCCGCACGGCCCACAAGCGGGCCCTGCCGGTCACGCCGGACGGGTTCCTCGGCGTCCGCTGAGCCTGCCTCAGCGCTGCGAGACCTCGTGCACCAGCGCCACCACGCGGGTGAGCACGTCCGGGTCCGTGGCCGGGAGCACCCCGTGGCCCAGGTTGAAGATGTGCCCGGGGGTCCGCCTGCCCTCCTCGACGATCTCCCGCACGCGGGCCTCCAGCGGCTCCCACGGGGCGAACAGCAGCGCCGGGTCCAGGTTGCCCTGCACGGCATAGCGCCCCCCGGTCCGCTCGACCGCGTCGGCGAGGCTGACGCGGTAGTCGACCCCGATCACGTCCGCACCGGCCTCGGCCATCTGCGGCAGCAGCTCGCCGGTGCCCACCCCGAAGTGGATCCGGGGCAGGTCGGGGTGGGAGATCGCCATGCCCTCCAGGACCGCCCGGCTGTGCGGCTCGACGAACCGGCCGTAGTCGGCGCGGGACAGGTGCCCGGCCCAGGAGTCGAAGAGCTGCACGGCGCTCGCACCCGCGTCGGCCTGCACCCGCAGGAAGGCCAGCGAGATCTGGGCCAGCCGGGCGCACAGGTCGTGCCACAGCGCCGGATCCCCGTGCATGAGGGCCTTGGTGCGCTCGTGGTTCTTCGACGGACCGCCCTCGACCAGGTAGGACGCCAGCGTGAACGGCGCACCCGCGAAGCCGATGAGCGGGGTGCCGCCCAGCTCGGCGACGAGCATCCCGACCGACGCGGTGATGTCCGGCACGTGCTCCGGCGTGAGCTCGGGCAGCCGGTCGAGGTCGGACCGGGCCCGGACCGGCTCGGCGACCACGGGGCCGGTGCCCGGCACGATGTCGAGGTCCAGCCCGACGGCCTGGAGCGGCACCACGATGTCGCTGAAGAAGATGGCTGCGTCGACCCCGTGCCGGCGCACGGGCTGGAGGGTGATCTCGGTGACCAGCTCGGGCGTGCGGCAGGACTGCAGCATCGGCACGTCGGCGCGGATCGCGCGGTACTCCGGCAACGAGCGGCCCGCCTGCCGCATGAACCACACGGGGGTGTGCGGCACGGGTAGCCGCCGGGCGGCGCGGACGAGGACGCTGTCGGCCGGTGCCGGGGTGGGATCGTTCACCGGGGAAGTCTCCCACGGAGCCTCGGCCCCGGACACGCGCGGCCTCGCCTCCCGCCCCCGCGCAGCCGGGCGTCCTACTGTGGGAACGTGGTGAGCCGCGGATCCGGAACTCGCCCGCGGTCGGGGACCGCGGGCAGGACGGCCGCGCCGGCCGGCCCCTCGGCCGTCTCGCCCTTCGCGCTGGCCCTCGACGGCATCCGGCTGGTCACGACCCGGCCCGAGCTGCAGCTCGAGGAGGTGCCCGCCCCGACCAGGCTGGCCCCCCAGGCGGTGGCGCTCTCCGGAGAGGTCGTCCCCAGCTACCTGACCGAGGACGACGACGCGGTCGCGACCGGCCGGTTCGTCCTCCTGCACGACCCCTCCTGCCCCGAGCCGTGGGAGGGACCCTGGCGGATCGTCAGCTACGCCAAGGCCGAGATGGAGCCCGAGGTCGGCCACGACCCGCTCGCCGGGCAGGCCGGGTGGTCCTGGCTCACCGACGCCCTCGAGGCTGCGGACCTGACCTGGGCGGCACCGGCCGGCACCGTCACCTGCGTGACCTCGGAGAGCTTCGGCGCGCTGGTCGAGCGGCCGCCGACGGTGGAGCTGGAACTGCGGGCGTCGTGGACGCCGGTCCTCACCCCGGGCCGTGAGGCCGAGGAGACCGCGGCCCACCTCGGAGCCTGGGGCGACCTGCTGTGCACGCTCGCCGGCCTCCCCCCGCTCCCGGAGGGTGTCGTGGCGATCACCGGGATCCGCCGGTGAGCGAGAGCCGCGGGGGTGACCGCGAGGTCGAGATCGAGGACTTCGAGCCGCTGGACGCCCCCGTGGAGGGGGTGCCCCCGGTGGTCGAGACCCCGGAGCGCCTGGCCGAGCTGGCCGACGCCCTGGCCGGGGCGCAGGGCCCGGTCGCGGTCGACGCCGAGCGCGCCTCGGGCCACCGCTACGGACAACGGGCCTACCTGGTCCAGCTGCGCCGCGAGGGCGCCGGCACCTGGCTGGTCGACCCGGTCGCGCTCACGGACCTCTCCCCGGTGGCCGAGGCGATCGACGGCGTGGAGTGGGTCCTGCACGCGGCCACGCAGGACATCCCCTGCCTGGCCGAGATCGGGCTGCGTCCCTCGAGGCTCTTCGACACCGAGCTCGGCGCCCGGATCGCCGGCCTGCCCCGGGTGGGACTGTCGGCCTCGCTGGAGTACTACCTCGGCGTCACCCTGGCCAAGGAGCACTCGGCCGTGGACTGGTCGACCCGTCCGCTGCCCGAGCCCTGGCTGCGCTACGCCGCCCTCGACGTCGAGCTGCTCGTCGACCTGCGCGACCGGATGGAGCGCGACCTGGCCGAGCAGGGCAAGCTGGAGTGGGCCCGGCAGGAGTTCGGGGCCCTCGTCGACTTCGTCGGTCCGCAGCGCGACGACGGGGAGGCCTGGCGGCGGACGACCGGCGGCCAGCGGGCCCGCAGGCCGCGGCAGGCCGCCGCGCTGCGTGAGCTGTGGCTCGAGCGGGACCGGATCGCCCGGGAGCGGGACGTGCCCCCCGGCCGGATCCTGCCCGACGCCACCCTCGTCGACCTCGCTGCCCGGCTCCCCCAGCACGCCTCCGACCTCGTCGGCGGCAAGGCCGAGCGCAGCCACGCGCGGCAGCGTCGGGCGGACCAGGGTCTGGCCCGCCACCAGCGCGTCTGGCTCTCCGCCCTGCGACGGGCCGCCGAGCTGCCCGACGACGAGCTCCCCCCGCCCCCTCCGCGTCCGGACGGTCCTCCTCCGGCCCGGGCATGGGCCGATCGCGACCCGGAGGCCGCGGCGCGGCTGGACCGCGCCCGCGCCGGGCTGGCCGAGCTCTCGCGCCGGGTGGACGTCCCGGTGGAGAACCTGATGACCCCCGACCTGGTCCGCCGGGTCCTCTGGGAGCCCCCGCACCCGTCCACGGCGGACGCGCTCGACACCGTCCTCGCCGAGCTGGGCGCCCGGCCCTGGCAGCGCGAGCTGGTCGTGCCGGTCCTCAGGGACGCCCTGCGGGGCGGCTGAGCCAGGTCGGGCGCCGACCGCCACCGGCGCCGTGCGCCTCATGCCTATCTCATATATGTGATCTACAGTGGCCGTCATGACTGAGAGCTACCTGTCCCGCATCGGTGGTCTGATCCGCGACGCCCGACGGCACAAGGACCTCACCCAGGCCGAGCTCGCCCAGCTGCTGGGCACGAGCCAGAGCGCCGTCGCCCGGATCGAGCAGGGCAAGCAGAACCTGTCCCTGGAGATGATCGCCCGCATCGGGGAGAAGCTGGACTCCGAGATCGTCCAGGTCTCCTCCGGGGTCCCCCAGAACCTGCGGATCACCGGCGGCGTCAAGCTCACCGGCGAGATCGACGTGCGCACCTCCAAGAACGCCGCCGTCGCGCTCCTGTGCGCCTCCCTGCTCAACAAGGGACGGACCACCCTGCGCAACCTCGCCCGGATCGAGGAGGTCAACCGGATCACCGAGGTGCTCACCTCGATCGGCTTCAAGATCCGCTGGCTCCCCGACTCCTCCGACCTGGAGATCTGCCCGCCGGAGAAGATCGACCTGGACGCCATCGACCAGACCGCCGCACGACGCACCCGCACGATCATCATGTTCCTGGGTCCGCTCATGCACGAGTTCGAGACCTTCGAGCTGCCCTACGCCGGTGGCTGCGACCTGGGCACCCGGACCGTCGAGCCGCACATGATCGCGCTGCGCCACTTCGGGATCGACGTCACCGCCACGACCGGGTCCTACCACGTCACGGTGGACCGGACGGCCAGCCCGGCCCGGCCCATCGTCCTGACCGAGCGCGGCGACACCGTCACCGAGAACGTCCTGCTGGCCGCCGCGCGGCACCCGGGCACCACCGTCATCCGCAACGCCTCGTCCAACTACATGGTCCAGGACCTGTGCGTCTTCCTCCAGCAGCTGGGGGTGCGGATCGAGGGCCTGGGCACCACGACGCTGACCGTCACCGGCGTCGAGCAGATCGACCAGGACATCGAGTACTCCCCCTCCGAGGACCCGATCGAGGCGATGAGCCTGCTGGCGGCCGCGGTCGTGACCGGCAGCGAGATCACGATCCGTCGCGTGCCGATCGAGTTCATGGAGATCGAGCTGGCCGTCCTGGAGACGATGGGCTTCGAGTGCGAGCTGACGCCGGAGTACACCTCGGCCAACGGCCACACCCGCCTCGTCGACCTGCGCACCATCCCCGGCCCGCTCAAGGCGCCGCTGGACAAGATCCACCCGCTGCCCTTCCCCGGCCTGAACATCGACAACCTGCCGTTCTTCGCCATCATCGCGGCGTGCGCGCAGGGCTCGACGCTCATCCACGACTGGGTCTACGAGAACCGCGCCATCTACCTCACCGAGCTCACCACCCTCGGGGCCAAGGTCCACCTGATGGACCCGCACCGGGTGATGATCGAAGGCCCGACCAAGTGGCGCGCCGGCGAGATCATGTGCCCGCCGGCCCTTCGCCCCGGCGTGGTCATCCTCCTGGCGATGCTCGCGGCCCCGGGCGTCTCGGTGCTGCGCAACGTCTACGTCATCAACCGCGGCTACGAGGACCTGGCCACCCGGCTCAACGCGCTCGGCGCCCAGATCCAGACCTTCCGCGACATCTGAGCCGCGCACCGGCGCGGGGACGGGCGACGGCATACCCGATGAGCATCGTCTGGGACGAGCGCGGCGGGGCGACCGTCGAGCGCGACGGGCACCCGCAGTCCTACGTCGACCCCGACGACCCGCTGCTGCTGGTCTTCGAGTACGTCCAGCAGTTCGCGCTCGTGCTCGAGGCGCTGCGTCCCGACCCGGCACCGCTGGCGGTCACGCACGTGGGCGGCGCGGGGATGACGCTCGCGCGCTGGGTGCACCGGGTGCACCCCGGGTCCCCCCAGATCGTGCTGGAGCCGGACGTCGCCCTCACCGAGCTGGTCCGCCGGGAGATCCCCCTGCCCCGGGGGCACCGGATCCGGGTGCGCCCGGTGACCGGCCAGGAGGGGGTCACGGCCCTGCGCGACGGGTCGGCCGACGTGCTGGTGGTGGACGCCTACGACGACGGCCGGCTCCCGGCCGAGCTGACCGGTCGGCGGTGGGCGCGGGAGGTCGCGCGGGTCCTCGCCCCCGACGGGCTGCTGCTGGTCAACGCCGCCGACTCCCCCGGGCTGCGGTGGGTGACCCGTCTCGGGGCCACCCTGCGCACCGAGCTGCCGCAGGTGGGCCAGCTGATCCTGCGGGAGGTGGCCAAGGGCAAGCGGTTCGGCAACGTGGTGCTCGTGGCCTCGCGGGCGCCGCTGGACGACGTGACCCTGACCCGGGCAGCCGCCCGGGCGGACTTTCCGACCGCGTGGCGGCCCAGCGCCCAGCTGAGCCTCGTCGAGCGCGGCGTGGCGCCGTTCGACGAGACCGGCGAGCCGTCTCCTCCGCCCCCGGACGACGGGCCGCTGCGCCTGCGGTAGTCCCGGGGTGACCGTCCCGTCATCCCTGCGGCGGACGGGGGTCGTCCGGCCGGTGGAGCAGGATCGTCCCCGTGGCGGTCGTCCGGCGGGCCCCGGACCGGTGGACTGAGCGAGCGGGCGACGCCGGGTCGCCCCGCTCCGGAAGGAAACACCGATGCACCGCATGCTCCGCCGAGGGGTCCTCGCCACCGTCGCCGGCACCGCCGCCGTCGCGATGGCCGCCGGGTCCGCCTCCGCC
>DATISK010000133.1:0-18131 GCA_035581545.1 Ornithinimicrobium sp.
ACAGGCTCTATGCGTCCAATGATTGAATGACATATCATCATTGTGTTTTGGGCATAGAAGTGGCACGCTGGGCTCCATGGACGTGCGTGACCTGCGATGGTTCCAGCAGGTGGCCGACGGGGCCACCCTCACCGAGGTGAGCGACCTGGAGGGGGTCGCGCAGTCGGGCATCTCCCGGGCCCTGGCCCGGCTGGAACGCGAGCTGGGGACCCCCCTCCTGCGGCGCTCGGGACGCACCCTGCGGATGACCCAGGCCGGGGTGGCCTACAAGCGCCACGTCGACGCCGCGGTCCACGAGCTCGACGACGGGCTGGCCGCCGTGCAGCAGCTCCTGGACCCCGAGGCGGGGAGGGTGAGCCTGGCGTTCCAGCCGTCGCTGGGGACCTGGCTGGTTCCCGGCCTGGTGAGCGGGTTCCGTCGGGCCCACCCGGGGGTGGGGGTGGAGCTGATGTCCAAGCAGGAGGAGCTGGTGCTGGCCGTCGGCCGCCGCACGGACGTGGAGCTGGAGTTCACCACCCGACCGCCGGAGGAGCGGACGGTCCGCTGGCGCGTGCTGGTCCGGGAGCCGCTGATGCTCGCGGTCGGGCCAGAGCACCGGTGGGCCGGTCGGGAGCACGTCGACCTGGCCGAGGCGGCGGAGGAGCCGTTCGTGGCCACGCACCCGCGGTCGCACCTGTGGGAGGTGGCGCTGCGGCTGTGCCGGGGCGCGGGCTTCGACCCGCGGGTGGCGCTCGTCTGCCAGGACCTGCCCACGACCCGGGCGTTCGTGGCCGCCGGGCTCGGCGTGGCCGTCCTGCCCGTCCCCGACGCCTGGGTCCCCACCCACGAGGGTCTGACGCTGCTCAGGCTCGAGCACCCCGAGGCCTTCCGCGACGTCGGGATCGCCTGGTCCACCGAGCAGCCGATGCTGCCGTCGGCGCGGCTCTTCCTCGAGCACGCCGTCCGCGAGACGGAGGTGACCGAGGCGTCCTCCGGCCAGGGCTGAGCCGCCCGGCCGGGAGGGGGGACGGGCTCAGCCGCTGTGGGGCACGCAGGTGGTGGCCCAGGGCCGGGCCTCCAGTCGCCCCGCGGGGATCGGGTCCCCGCAGACCTCGCACACGCCGTACCCGCCCTGGTCCAGGCGTGCCAGCGCGTGCCGCACCGCGGCGAGCAGGCCCTGGAGATTGTCGTGCGCGGTCACCGCGGTGAGCCGGTCGACGGCCATCGCGGTGCCGTCCCCGACCCGCTTGCCGAAGGAGATGCTGCCCTGCTCCTGCATGGGGCGGCTCAGCGTCGTCATCTGCTCGACGATCTCCGCCTCCTTGGCCTCCAGCACGTCCCTGACCTGCGCATCCATCGGCCCAGCATGGCACGGGACCGGGCACCCCGCGACGTCCCAGGTCCCCGCAGGTCCGCGGGCGGCATCTGCTTGACTGGCGCCCATGCACATCATGACGGTCTGCCTGGGCAACATCTGTCGCTCGCCCGCCGCCGAGGCGGTGCTCCTGCGGCGACTGTCCGAGGCCGGCCTGGACCACGTGCGGGTGTCCTCGGCGGGCACGGCCGACTACCACGTGGGGGAGCGCCCGCACCCCACGAGCCAGGCCGAGGGGGAGAGGCGGGGCTACGCGTTCACCACCCGTGCCGCCCAGCTCGAGCCGTCGGACCTGGCCCGGGCCGACCTCGTCGTGGTCATGGACCAGGCCAACGAGGAGGACGTGCGCGCCCTGGTCCGTCGCCCCGAGGACGCCCGCAAGGTCGTCCGCCTGGGGGCCTTCGCCCCCGGCGAGGACGGCGTGCAGGACGTCCCCGACCCGTGGGGCCGGCCCGACGCGGCCTACGTGCAGATGTACGACCAGATCGAGGAGGCCGTCGACGCCCTCGTCGCGGCGATCGCCGACGGGACGCTCCCGCAGATCCTCGACCGGCACCGGGTGTCGTCGTGAGCGCGCCCGGGGACGGCGCCGGCGGCGTGGCCGACCGGCTCGAGGCGAGAGCGGCCGACCTGCGGGCCGAGGCCGTGATGACGATGACGACGCTCGCCGGCCCGACCAGCGCCTGCTCCCTCGCGCGGGACGGCCGCCCGTTCCCCTCCTACAAGCTCCACGAGGGCCGGTATGCGGCGGCGAGCGAGCTCGTCCGCACGCTGCGCCAGGAGCTGGCCGGGGAGGGGCGGGACGCGGCGGCGGTCGCGGTCCTCGCCGAGGCGCGGCACCGCTGGTCGCAGGAGGTCGCTCGCCGGCAGGACCAGGGGCAGGACTGGCTCGCCTACGCCACCGGCGGTGCCGACCTGGTCGACCAGCTGGCCGAGGAGCTCGGCGAGGGATGAGCGGAGCGCCCCGCACCGGCACGCCCGCCCGCGCTCGGCTCGCGGACGGGACGGAGGTCTTCACCAAGACGCTGACGGGCGCGCCGCCGCAGTTCTTCGAGCGGGAGGCGGCCGGTCTGCGCGCGCTCGCCGCGGCCGGGGCGAGGGTGCCGCAGGTGCTGGCCGTGGACGCGGGCCGGATCACCCTGTCCTGGGTGCCCCAGGGCCACGCGCGCACTGCGGGCACGGAGGAGGAGTTCGGCCGGGAGCTCGCCGACCTCCACCGGACCACCGGGGAACGGTACGGTTCCGTCGACGGCGAGCCCACGGCATACCTCGGGGCGTGCCCGGTGGACCTCACCCCGACCGCGACCTGGGCGGAGAGCTGGATCGAGCGACGGGTGGTGCCGCTCGCCCGCCGGGCGGCGCAGGAGGGACGGGTCGACCCCGGCACCGCCGCGCTCGCCGAACAGGTGGACCCCGACCGGCTGGGCCCGGCCGAGGCCCCCACGCTGGTGCACGGAGACCTGTGGGGCGGGAACCGGCTGCTCGACCCGGACGGGCGCAGCTGGCTGATCGACCCGTGCGCGCACTACGGCCACCGGGAGGTGGACCTGGCGATGATGCAGCTCTTCGGCGGGTTCAGCGGCCGGGTCTTCGCCGCCTACGCCGAGGCCTTCCCCCTGGCCGACGGGTGGCGTGAGCGGATCGCGGTCTACCAGCTGGTGCCGCTCCTCGTGCACGCGCTGCTGTTCGGCGGCGGCTACGGCGTGCAGGCCGGCGACGCGCTGCGGAGGGCGGCACGGTGAGTGGCGTCCGGACCGCCCCGCCGGCGCCGGGCGCGGACGGCGAGGTCGCGGCCTACGTGCGGGCCCTGGACCTGCCGGGGCTGGCGGACGTGCACGTGCACTTCCACCCCGACCGGCTCATGCAGCGCATCTGGGCCTACTTCGACCAGGGGGAGGAGCACTACGGGGTCGCCTGGCCGATCCACTACCGGACGAGCACGGCGGACCGGCTGGCGGTGCTCGCGGGGCTGGGGGTGCACCGGGTGCCGGCGCTGACGTACGCGCACCGGCCGGGGATGGCCGCCTCGCTGAACAGCTGGTGCGCGGCGTTCGCCGACGAGCACCCGGAGGTGCTCCGGTGCGCCACCCTCTATCCCGAGAGCGGGGTCGCGCAGCAGATGCGCGACGCGGTGGCGGGCGGACTGCAGCTGGTCAAGGTGCACCTGGTGGTCAGCGACATGGACCCCAACGACCCGGAGCTGCACGAGGCCTGGCAGGTGCTGGCGCGGGCGCGCGTGCCGGTGGTCGTGCACGCCGGTCACGGGCCGCGTGCCGGGCGCTTCAGCGGGCCGGAGGGGGTCGCCCGGCTGCTCGCCGACCACCCGGACCTGACCCTGGTGGTCGCCCACATGGGCATGCCGGACTACGACGCCTTCGCCGACCTCGTCGAGGCCCACGACCGGGTCCACCTGGACACCACGATGGTCGGGACCGACTTCATGGAGCGGCTGGCCCCGGTGCCGCCCCGCTTCCTCGGACGCCTCGCCGAGCTGCGGTCGCGGGTGGTCCTGGGCACCGACTTCCCCAACATCCCCTACCCCTACGCCCACCAGCTCGAGGCCCTGCACCGCTGGGGCCTGGGGGAGGAGTGGCTGCGGGACGTGCTGTGGCACAACGGGGCCCGGCTCGTGCCCGACTACCGGGCGCCGGAGGGGAACGGGGTGGACGCGCCCGGGTGAGGGCCCACCCCCCGGAGGTCCGTCAGGCGGCCGGGACGACCGCCCCGCCGTAGGTGTCCTCGATGAACCGGGCGACCTCCTCCGAGCCGAGCAGCTCGGCCAGGGTGGCGACCCGCTCGTCGGTCTCGTCCCCCGCGCGCACCACGAGCAGGTTGGCGTAGGGGTTGCCGTCGGCCGCCTCCGCCGCGATCGCGTCCTCGGCGGGGGACAGGTCGGCCTCGATCGCGTAGTTGCCGTTGATGACCGCGGCGTCCACGTCGGTCAGGCTGCGGGGCAGCTGCGCCGCCTCGATCTCGACGAGCTCCAGGTTCCTGGGGTTGTCCGCGACGTCCAGGACGGTGGCCGAGGCCCCGCCGGTGTCGGCGAGGGTCAGGAGGCCCTGGTCGGCGAGCAGCCGGAGGGCGCGGGCAGCGTTGGTCGGGTCGTTGGGGATGGCGACCTGAGCACCGTCCGGCAGGTCGGCCACCTCCTGCACGGACCCGGAGTAGAGCCCCAGCGGTTCCAGGTGGACGGGCGTCACGGCGGCGAAGTCGTAGCCGGCGGCGGCCTCCTGCTCGGCCAGGTAGGGCTCGTGCTGGAAGTAGTTCGCGTCCAGCGACCCGTCGTCGAGCGCGGCGTTCGGCTGGACGTAGTCGGTGAACTCGACCAGCTCGAGGTCGATGCCCGCCCCGGCGGCCAGCTCCTCGTCGACGAACTGCAGGATCTCGGCGTGGGGGACGGGGGAGACGCCGACCGTGAGCGGCTCCGCGCCCGCGGCGGACCCGGAGGGAGCCGTCCCGCCGTCGGGGTCGGGCGCACCGGTGTCGGAGCCGCAGGCGGTCAGCGCGAGGGCGGTGGAGGTCAGCAGGGCGGTCAGAGGCAGGGAACGGCGCACGGGGGCGTCCTTTCGTGGGGTGGAGGGTCGTCCGGGTCAGGTGCTGGCAGGGTGTGCGGTGGTGCTGCTCAGAAGGCGGCGACGACCGCACCGTCGTAGGTCTCGTCGATGAACGTCCTGACCTCCTCGGAGGTGAGCAGCTCGAGCAGCTGCTGCACCTGCGGATCGTGCTCGTCCCCGCTGCGCACGACGAGCTGGTTGGCGTAGGTGGTGTCCCGGGTGTCCTCGACCCTCAGGGCGTCCTCCGCCGGCTTCAGGTCGGCCTCCAGGGCGTAGTTGCCGGGGACCGCGGCCACGTCCACGTCGCTGAGGCTGCGCGGGAGCTGGGCGGCCTCGACCTCCTCGAACCGCAGGTCCCTGGGGTTGTCGACGACGTCCAGCACGGTGGGCACGGGCGCGTCCGGGTCGGCCAGGGTGATGACTCCCTCGGCGGCCAGCAGCTTCAGGCCGCGGGACCCGTTGACCGGGTCGTTGGGGATCGCCACGGTGGCACCCGCCGGCAGGTCGGCCAGGTCGGTGACGGTCTCGGAGTAGAGCCCCATCGGCTGGAAGCTGATGGTGCCCAGCCCGCTGAAGTCGTAGCCGCCGGCCTTCTCCTGGTCGGCGAGGAAGACGCCGTGCTGGTAGTAGTTGGCGTCCACCGAACCCTCGTCCAGCGCCACGTTGGGCTGGACGTAGTCGGTGAACTCCACGATCCGGATGTCCAGACCCACCTCAGGGGCCAGCTCGGTGTCGACGTACTCCAGGATGGTGGCGTGCGGCACGGGGGTGACGGCCACCGTGATGGTGGCGTCGCCACCGGCCCCGTCGGCGTCGGACCCCTCGGACGGGTCGGCGGACGTCCCGCACGCGGACAGGACGAGCGCGGCCACCACGGCGGCGGCGGGTGCGTGGGCTCCCCGGATGGCGGGGGTGCGGAGCGTACGGGCAGGACGGGACACAGGAGTCTCCTTGCAGGGGGGTATGACGGAACGACGGTCGGGTGGGGGTCAGCGGTGCGCGAGCCGGCGGGCGAGCCGGTCGCCGGCGGACTGCAGCAGCTGGACCATGACGAGCAGGACGACGACCACCGCGACCGTCACGCCGGTGTCGAAGCGCTGGTATCCGTGGCGGATGGCGAAGTCGCCCAGGCCCCCGCCGCCGATGGCACCGGCCATCGCGGAGTAGGAGATGAGGGCGATGAGCGTCACGGTGGCACCGGCCACCAGGCCGGGGCGGGCCTCGGGCAGGAGGACGGAGCGCACGACCTGCCCGGTGCTGGCGCCCATGGAGCGGGCCGCCTCGATCTTGCCGGGGGCCACCTCGCGCAGCGAGGCCTCCACGAGGCGGGCGAAGAAGGGCACCGCGGCGATGGTCAGCGGCACGATCGTCGCGGTCGACCCGATCGTCGTGCCGGTCATCAGCCGGGTCACCGGGGCCACGAGCACGAGCAGCACGATGAACGGCACCGAGCGGCCCATGTTGACGAGGGCCCCGACCACCTGGTTGATCACCCCGCGCGGGGTGAGCCCGTCCGGGGCGGTGAGCAGGAGCAGCACACCGAGGGGGATGCCGAGCAGGACGGCCAGCACCATCGAGACCCCGACCATGTAGGTGGTCTCCAGGGTGGCCTGCCACAGGGCGGGTCCGATGCGGCCCAGGTCGATGCTCACGCCACGGCTCCTTCCAGCTCGGCGGTGGCCAGGTGGTCGAGGGCCGCCCGGACCTCCTCCGGCGCACCGTCGACCCGCAGCTGCAGCCGGCCGAAGCGCTGGTCGCCCAGGGTCTCGACCGAGCCGGCGAGGACGGCGACCCGGACGTCGTGGTGCCGGATCAGGTCGGTGAGCACGGTGTCGTGCTCGGTGGCGCCGAGCACGACCTCGACCACCTGCTCACCACCGGGGGCGGCGGGGTGGGGCAGCAGGCGCGTGGCCAACGGCGAGCTCGGCCGGCGCACGACGTCGCCCAGGGCACCGGCGTCGACGACCCGCCCGGCCTCCAGGAGGGTGACGTGGTCGCACGCCCGCTTGACCACGTCCATCTCGTGCGTGATGAGCACCGTCGTCAGGTCGAGCTCGTCGGTCAGGGTGCGCAGGAGCGTCAGGACGGAGGACGTGGAGACCGGGTCGAGCGCCGAGGTGGCCTCGTCGCACAGCAGCACCTTCGGCCGAGGGGCGAGCGCCCGGGCGATGCCCACGCGCTGACGCTGGCCGCCGGAGAGCTGGGCCGGGTGGGCGTCCAGCTTGTCACCCAGGCCCACCCGCTCCAGCAGCTCGGCCGCCCGTGCCCGGCGCTCGCGGGCGCCGACGCCGGCCAGCTCGAGCGGCAGCTCCACGTTGGCCAGGGCGGTGCGGGAGTCGAGCAGGTTGAACTGCTGGAAGATCATGCCGATGGCCCGCCGGGCCCGGTTGAGCTCGCCGCCGGTCAGGGTCGTGAGTTCGACGCCGTCGACGTGCACGGTGCCGGACGTCGGCCGCTCCAGGAGGTTGACGATCCGGGCCAGGGTGGACTTGCCGGACCCGGACGGTCCGACGACCCCCATCACCTGGCCGCGCTCGACGGTGAGGCTGACGTCCTCGAGGGCGGTCACGGCGGGGTTGCGCCGTCGGGCGGGGAAGGTCTTGCTGACGTGCTGCAGGGTGATCACGAAGGGTTCCTCGGTGCAGGGGGCATGGAGCAGCGCCCGACCCCGGCGGCGCGGCGACGCGCTCGTGGGAGTGGTGGCGGACGGGTGCGGGGCGTGAGGGGGTGACGCTCAGGCGAGGGCGCTCAGCGGGTCGGCCGCTGGGACGCCGGGGGCTTCTGCCCGCCTGGCGCCCGGCGCATTCGTCGGTCGTTCCTCAGGTCTCTCATCGCGCGTCCCACGGTAGTCGGCGGTCGACCGATGACCAAGACGGTCCACGGACGATCGTTCGATCACGCCTGGCCTGAGGCAGGTTCGAGACGTGGAATCCTCGGCGATGTGACAGTGCAGGATCTCGATCTTCGTCGTCATCCGGTCTGGGTGGGTGACTTCGACGGGTCCCCGCCACGGATGAGGCGTACGCCACACCGGGCCCGGGACCGCGGCGCCGCCCGGCCGGGCACCGGTGTGCGGTGAGGGGGATCCGGGCCCGTCCCGCGTGCCGGTGGTGGGCCGTGCCGAGGTGTGGGCATGATGGCGGGCATGGGTCCTGCCCGGTCGCCACGCTACGAGGCGGCGGTGCGCTCCGCCCGGGAGGCGTACGCCGCGCTGCCGCCCGACGCGCCCGTCCGGCTGGCCAAGAAGACCTCCAACCTGTTCCGTCCGCGCGTGGACACCGGGGCCCGCGGACTGGACCTGTCCGCCCTCCAGGGGGTCTTCGACCTGGACGCGTCGACGGGCCTCGCGCGGGTGGGCGGACCGACGACCTACGAGCGTCTCGTGGACGAGCTCCTGCCGCACGGGTACATGCCCCTCGTCGTGCCGCAGCTGCGCACGATCACGATCGGCGGGGCGGTCAGCGGGCTGGGCATCGAGGCCAGCTCCTTCCGCTCGGGGCTCCCGCACGAGTCGGTGGTCGAGATGGACGTGCTCACCCCGACCGGCGAGGTGGTGACCGCGACCCCCGACGGGGAGCACGCCGACCTCTTCCGGATGCTGCCCAACTCCTACGGCTCCCTGGGCTACGTGCTCGGTCTGGTCGTCCAGCTCGAGCGCACCAGCAGGTATGTCGTGCTCGAGCACCTGCGGTTCTCCGGGCTCGACGACGTGGTCTCCGCGATCGGGGAGGTGATGGACACCGGTGCCCACGGCCAGGCCCACGGGGGAGCTCCCGTCCACTTCCTGGACGGTGTCGTCTTCGGACCGACGGAGGCCTACCTGACGCTGGGCCGGTGGTCGGCCACGCTCGACGGGGCCACCCGACCCAGCGACCACACGGGGCAGGTGCCCTTCTACCGCTCCGTGCAGCACCGGCGTCGGGACGTGCTCACCGCGGCGGACTTCCTGTGGCGGTGGGACACCGACTGGTTCTGGTGCTCCCGGGCCTTCGGGGCGCAGCGACCCGCGGTCCGTCGCCTGTGGCCCCGTCGGCTCCTGCGCAGCGACGTCTACTGGCGGATGATGTCCTTCGAGGAGCGGCACGGCTGGGTCTCGGCCTACCGGCGGCTGCGCGGCCGGCCACGCCAGGAGCGGGTGATCCAGGACGTCGAGATCCCGCTGGACCGCACGGTCGACTTCCTGCGCTGGTTCCTGCGCGAGGTCCCGATCGAGCCGGTCTGGCTCTGTCCGGTCCGGCTGCGCACCACCGACCCGGGACCGGACGGAGGGCCGCCGTGGCCGCTCTACCCGATGCGCGTCGGGGAGAACTACGTCAACGTCGGCTTCTGGTCGGCGGTCGACATCCCGCCCGGGGGACGGCACGGTGACACCAACCGCGCGATCGAGGAGCAGGTCCACGCCCTGGGCGGGCACAAGGGCCTCTACTCCGAGTCCTTCTTCGAGCAGGGGGTCTTCGAGGAGCGCTACGGCGGCACGGCCTACGCCCCGGTGAAGCGGCGCTACGACCCCGACGGCCGGTTGCCGACCCTCTACGAGAAGGCGGTGCGAGCGCGGTGAGCAGGTCGACGAGGACCCGGACCGTGGCCGAGACCATCCACGAGCTGATCGGGACGCCACCGGACCTGCGTGTCGTCGGCCCGGACGGCGCGGGCGCCGGCGACCACGGGGGGCGGGTGCTGCGCATCCGCACCACCCGCGGCCTGAGCTACATCGCCACGCAGCCCGGACAGCTCGGGTTCGTGCGGGCCTACCTCCAGGGCGACCTGACGGTGGACGGGATGAACGAGGCCTATCCCTACGAGGAGCTGAAGCTGCTCGGGGGGCTCGACCTGCACCGCCCGCCGCTGCACGAGGTGCCCGAGCTGGTCCGCATGGCCCGCTCCTCGGGTCTGCGGGTGCCGGAGCTGCCCGATCTGGAGACCCCGTCGGAGCTGCGCAAGCTCGCCCACGGCCTGCGGCACGGTCGTCGCCGGGACGCCGAGGCCATCAGCCACCACTACGACGTGTCCAACCGCTTCTACGAGATGCTGTTGGGCCCCTCGATGACCTACACCTGCGCGGTCTACCCGCGCGAGGACGCCACCCTGGAGGAGGCGCAGGAGGAGAAGTACGACCTGGTCTGCCGCAAGCTCGGCCTGCGCCCCGGGATGCGGCTGCTCGACGTGGGGTGCGGGTGGGGCGGGATGGTGCGGCACGCCGCCACCCACCACGGGGTCACCGCCGTGGGCGTCACCCTCTCGCGGGAGCAGGCGGCCTGGGGGCAGGACCGGCTGGAGCGGGAGGGGCTGTCGGGAGTGGCCGAGATCCGGCACGGCGACTACCGGGACGTGACCGAGCGCGGCTTCGACGCCGTCTCCTCGATCGGCCTCACCGAGCACATCGGCGTGCGCAACTACGGGCGCTACTTCACCTTCCTGCGTGACCGGCTGCGGGACGAGGGGCGCCTGCTCAACCACTGCATCACCTGGCGCGACCCCGACCGTGCCCCGACGAACCGCACCGAGTTCGTCTTCCGCTACGTCTTCCCCGACGGCGAGCTGGCGGCGTCGGGACGCATCGTCACCGAGATGGAGCGCGCCGGCCTCGAGGTGCAGCACCACGAGAACCTGCGGCAGCACTACGCCCGCACGTGCGGGGCGTGGTGCGAGAACCTCTCGGCCCACTGGGAGGAGTGCGTCGCCGAGGCGGGCCTGGCCACCGCCCGGGTCTGGGGTCTCTACCTGGCCGGCTCCCGGCTGAGCTTCGAGCGGGGCGGCATCCAGCTCCACCAGGTCCTGGCCACCCGCACCAGCGCCGACGGCGCCACCGGATACCCCCTGCGCCCCGAGTTCTGAGCGGCGGGCCCGAGCCCCGGCCGGGCCCGTCGCACCTCCCGCCGCACCCGGTGCGGACCGACTAGGGTGGACGCGATGCGTGAGTACCTCGTCGTCGCGGCCGTCGCCCTGGCCGGTGTGGCCCTGGTGGCCGCCGGCATGGGCGTGCGTCGCCTGCTCGCGCCCAGCGACCCGACGGCCGCCAAGCTGACGACCTACGAGTCGGGCGTCGACCCGATCGGCAGCGGCTGGGAGCAGGGCAGCGTGCGCTACCTGGTCTTCGCGCTGCTCTACGTCATCTTCGCCGTCGACGCGGTCTACCTCTTCCCCTGGGCGCTGGTGATCCGCAGCGAGCTCGGGGTCGCCAGCCTGGTCGAGATGGCGATCTTCATCGGCGTGCTCGTCGTGGCCCTCCTGCACGTGTGGCGGCGCGGCCTGCTGAGGTGGTGGTGACGATGGCGCACCCCTCTCCCGCCGCCGGCGCACCCCATACCTCCACGTCCCTGCCCACCCCGCGCGTGGGTGCACCCGCGGAGCGCGCGCCCCGTGCGGTCCAGGTGGTCCTCAACTGGGGGCGCAAGTACTCGCTGTGGGTGTTCAACTTCGGCCTGGCCTGCTGCGCGATCGAGTTCATCAGCGCCTCGACCGCCCGGCACGACTTCATCCGGCTGGGCGTGATCCCCTTCGCGCCGGGGCCGCGCCAGGCCGACCTCATGGTCGTCTCCGGCACGGTCACCGACAAGATGGCGCCGGCCATCCGGCGGCTCTACGACCAGATGCCCGAGCCGAAGTACGTCATCTCCTTCGGTGCCTGCTCCAACTCCGGCGGGCCCTACTGGGACTCCTACTGCGTGACCAAGGGGGTGGACCAGCTGATCCCCGTCGACGTCTACGTGCCCGGGTGCCCGCCGCGTCCGGAGGCCCTCCTGGCCGGGATCGTCCAGCTCCAGGGGCAGATCGCCGCCGAGGTCCCGGGACGGGCACGGGCCTACGCCCGGTACGGCGACCGGGCCGTCTCCGCGGGCGAGGTCACCCGGGGGCTCGTCCGCCCGCCCGGGAACGGGTCGGCGTGAGCGTCGAGGAGCGGCGGGTCGCGCCCGAGGAGTGGGTCGACGCCGCGCGGGCGGCCCGGGACGAGGGGTGCGCGTTCTTCGACTGGCTCTCCGCCGTCGACGAGACCGACGCCGCCGACGAGCACGGGCCCGGCCTCGAGGTGGTCTGCCACCTCATCGACGTGCGGCACGGTCAGGACGGTCTGCGGCGGGTGCTGCTGCGGACCAGGGTGCCGGAGGGGGGTCCGCTGCGGTCCCTCACCGGGCTCTTCCCGGGTGCCGGCTGGCACGAGCGGGAGACCCACGAGATGTTCGGGCTGGTCCTCGAGGGGTTCGACGACGGCACGGGCGAGGGGCTGCGCCCGTTGCTGCTGCCCGAGGGTTTCGAGGGCACCCCGCTGCGGAAGAGCTTCGTGCTCGCCGCCCGGGCGTCCAAGGCGTGGCCGGGGGCGAAGGAACCGGGTGAGGGGGCGGGGGCCAAGCGGTCGCCGTCACGCCGACGGCTGCTGCCGCCGGGGGTGCCGGACCCGTCCTGGGGCCCTCGGTGACCCTTCCGGGGAGCTCGCCGCTGGCGGGCGTGCGGGTCGTCACCGTGGCGGTCAACCTGCCCGGCCCGGTCGCGGCCTCCCGGCTCGCCGGTCTCGGGGCGCGGGTCACGACGGTGCTGCCGCCCGGCGGGGACCCGCTGGCGCGCTACCAGCCGGACTGGTTCGCCGACCTGCACCGCGGCCAGGAGCTGGTCACCCTCGACCTCGGGCAGGAGGAGGGCAGGACCCGTCTGGACACGCTCCTGGCCGACGCCGACGTGCTGATCACCTCCTCCCGGCCCTCGGCGCTGCGGCGGCTGGGCCTGGACTTCGGCACCGTGCACGCACGCCACCCGCGCCTGTGCCAGGTCGACGTCGTGGGGTCGCCGGGGGAGCGGGCCGAGGTGCCCGGGCACGACCTGACCTACCAGGCCGCGGCGGGCCTGCTCCGCCCGCCCGGCACGCCGCCGACGCTGGTGGCCGACCTCGTCGGCGCCGAGCGTGCGGTGAGCGAGGCCCTGGCCGCCCTGCTGCAGGCGGCCCGGACGGGGCACGGATCACGACGGGAGGTGTCCCTGGAGGAGGCGGCCCGGGCCCTGGCCGAGCCGGCGGTCCGCGGGCTCACCGCCCCCGGGGGTCTGCTGGGTGGGGGGCTGCCGGGGTATGCGGTGTACCGCGCCGCCCAGGGGCACGTCGCGCTGGCGGCGCTGGAGCCGCACTTCCTGCGACGCACGGTCGAGGCGCTGGGGGTCGAGGCCACGCACGAGACCTTCGCCGCGGCCTTCGCGGAGCGGACCGCGCCGGAGTGGGAGTCGTGGGCCGCCGAGCACGACGTCCCGCTGGTCGCGGTGCGGTGACCCGGACCGGTCGGGCCGGCGGTCAGCCCTCCTTGGGGACGAGGATCCAGAGGGCGATGTAGACGAACTCGCCGACGCCGACCAGCCCGAAGATCACGAAACCGAGCCGGACCAGGAACGTCGGCAGACCGAACCGCTCCGCGAGCGCCGCGCAGACGCCGGCGATGATCTTGCCCCGACGGGGGCGGACCAGGGTCTTCGACATGGTGGAGCCTTTCGTCGCTGGGCCTCCAGTCTGCCACCGCAGCTCCCTGGCCCGTCTGCCAGAGTGACCTCATGCGTCTGCCGGCGATGCCCCACCCCCACCTGGTCGTGCTGCGCAGCGCGGTCACCGTGGTGCTCAGCTGCCTCATCGGGCAGGCCGGCTGGGCGGCCGCCTTCCTCGGCGGGGAGACGCAGTACGTCCGCCACCACCAGGTCGGTGCCTGGGTCACCCTCGCCGCAGCCGTCCTCTCCGCGGTCGTCTACCTCCTCCTGCGCCGGACCGGCGGCCCGGTGAACACCACCCTCGCCGTCCTGCTCGCGGCCGCCGTCGCCGCGCAGTTCGCCCTCGGCGAGTCCGACCAGCGGGCGCTGCACATCTTCGTCGGCGTCCTGGTCGTCATGCTCGGGACCGCCCTGACCTCGTGGACCTACCGGCACCAGATGCCGGTCCCCACGCCGGGCGCGGAGGCCGTCCCGGGAGTCCGGACCTGACCGACGCGGCGCGGGGCCAGCGCGCTGTCGGTCGACTTGGCTAGGGTGGCGCCGATGCCGTCCGAGCTCCCCCTCCTCGTCGAGGTCGCCCTGAAGGCCGCGGTGGTCCTCGCGGTCTTCCTCAGCCTGCCCCTGGCGCTGGGCCAGCTGGAGCACAAGGTGATGGGCCACATGCAGGGTCGCCTGGGCCCCATGGAGGCCGGTCCGCACGGCATCCTGCAGCTGGTCGCCGACGGCATCAAGTTCGTGCAGAAGGAGGACGTCACCCCGGCCGCGGCCGACCGGCCGGTCTTCCGGCTGGCTCCCGCCGTCGCGCTGATCCCCTACCTGGTCGCGCTCGCGGTCATCCCCTTCGGCGCGGCCTGGGTGGCCGCCGACGTGCCCGCCTCCCTGCTGCTCGTGCTGGCCGTGACCGGCGTCGGCGTCATCGGCACGCTCATGGCCGGGTGGGGGAGCGGCAACAAGTACTCCTTGCTCGGCGGCATGCGCGCGGGCGCCCAGCTGGTCTCCTACGAGCTGCCCCTCGTGATCGCGGCGGCCAGCGTGGCGATGGCCGCGGGGACGCTGTCGCTGACCGGGATCGTCCAGGAGTGGTCGTGGTGGTGGCTGCTGTGGCAGGCCCCCGCCGCCTTCGTCTTCCTCGCCGCCAGCGTCGCCGAGCTGCAGCGCACCCCCTTCGACGCCCCGATCGCCGACTCCGAGGTCGTCTTCGGCCCGCTGACGGAGTACACCGGGCTGCGGTTCGCGTTCTTCCTCCTCGCCGAGTACGCCGGCATGGTCGTCATGGCGCTGCTGTTCACCGTCCTCTTCCTCGGCGGGTGGCGGGGCCCGTGGGCCGACGTCGAGGTGGCCGGCGTGACCGGGGTCGTCGGTGTGCTCTGGACGCTCCTGAAGGCCACCGCCGTCGGTGTGGTCTTCCTGTGGCTGCGGGTCGCCTGGCCCCGGGTCCGCGAGGACCAGCTGCAGCGCTTCGCCTGGCTCGTGCTCCTGCCGGTGGCCCTGCTCCAGCTCGCCGTGACCGGTGTCGGGGTGGTGGTGCTGTCGTGAAGGGCCTGCTCCAAGGACTGCGCACGACCGCGAAGGTGCTCGCCCGCGGCGCGCACACCCGGCAGTACCCGCACGAGCAGCCCACGCTGCCCGAGCGCTCCCGCGGCGTCATCGCGCTGCTCGAGGAGAACTGCACCTCCTGCATGCTCTGCGCGCGCGAGTGCCCCGACTGGTGCATCTACATCGACTCGCACAAGGAGGAGCTGCCGCAGGAGGGGGACAGCCCGAGAGGGCGCCCCCGGCTGGTCAACAAGCTCGACCGCTTCGAGATCGACTACTCCCTGTGCATGTACTGCGGGATCTGCATCGAGGTGTGTCCCTTCGACGCGCTGTTCTGGGCGCCGGAGTTCGCCTACGCCGAGGGTGACATCCGCAACCTGCTGCACGACAAGGAGCGCCTCGGCGGCTGGATGGGTCAGGTCCCGCCCGCGACCCTGCCCGAGGGGTATGCCCCGGACGTCGAGGGTGGTGAGGGGTGAGCGGTCTGGACGTGCTCTTCGTCGCCGTCGGCCTGCTCACCGCGGGCTCGGGGCTGCTCGCCGTCACCGCCGGGAGGGTGCTGCACGCGGCCCTGTGGCTGGTCGTGGCCCTCGCCGGGCTGGCCGGCTGCTACCTGGTCCTGGGGGCCGAGCTGGTGGCCCTCGTCCAGCTCCTCGTCTACGTCGGCGCCGTCGTCGTCCTCATCCTCGTGGCCCTGATGCTCACCCGGGCCGGCGGGGTGCCGGTCGTCACCTCCCGCGGGCAGCGGGCGGGTGCGGCCGTGGTCGGTGGGGCGACCACCCTCCTCCTGGGTGCCGCCCTCGTGGGCGGCGTCGGGTGGGGACCGGTCGAGCTGACCGGACCGGACAGCGCCCGGGTGGCCGAGGGGATCTTCGGTGTCTACGTCTGGCCGTTCGAGCTGCTCTCGGCCCTGCTGCTGCTCGCGCTCGTGGCCGGCGTCGCCGTCGCCCGGGGCGGGGGTGACCGGTCGTGATCCGTCCCGCCCTGCCCTACCTGCTGGTCGCCCTCCTCGCCGGGCTCGGCGTCTACGGCATCCTCGCCCGCCGGCACGCCGTTCTCGTGCTGGTGGGGGTCGAGCTGCTTCTCGGGGCGGCCGGGCTGCTGCTCGTCACCGTCGGGGCCACCGCCGGCGGGGACACCACGGCCGCGGCCACCTCCGGCCCGGTGCTGACCCTCTTCCTGATCACCATCGCGGCGGCCGAGGTGGTGGTCGCGCTGGCGGTGTTCCTGGCGCTCCACCGCGAACGCGGCCACGTCGACCTCGCCGCGCCCCTCCAGGACGGGAGCCCGGCCCCGTGACCCTCCTGCCCGCCGGCCCGCCGGCCCTCGCCGTCCCGACCGTGTCCTGGGACGACCTGCAGATCCCGCTGCCGCCGCTCCCGCCGCTGCCCGACCTGCCGTTCCTGCCCGGCGTGCCCGACTTCTGGGGAACGCCGATGCAGTGGCTGGTCGCCGTGCCCGCGCTCACCGCCCTGGCGGTCCTCACCCTCAGCGGCCGGTCCAACCGGCTGGCCGCGTGGCTGGGGGTCGGTGGCGGTCTGGTGACCTTCCTGGCCGCCCTCTGGCAGCTCGTGGTGCTGGTCCGGACCGACGGGCGCCACACCTCCGGCTCGCTCGGCGCCCTCCCGTTCGGCGAGCTCTCGGTGCCCCTGGGCCTGCAGGTCGGCTGGCCCCTGGGCCTGGTCGCCGTCGCCGTGGCCCTCGTGGCTCTCGTCGTCCAGGTCTACGGGCGGTGGTACCTGTGGTACGACCCGCGCTACAAGGCCTTCGCCGCCACCGTGGCCGCCTTCACCGCGGCGATGCTGCTGACCGTCCTGGCCGACGACGTGCTGCTGCTGCTCGTGGGGTGGGAGGTGATGGGGTGGTGCTCCTACCTGCTCATCGGCCACCACTCCACCCGCGCCGCCGCCCGGCGGGCGGCGGTCAAGGCGCTGCTCGTCACCCGCACCGCCGACGTGGGCGTCGTCCTGGGTCTGATCATCCTCGCGGCCGGCGCCGGCACCACCTCCATCACCCGGATCGTCGAGCACTGGGCGGGGGTCGCCGGGACGGCCGCCGCCGCGGTGTCCCCCGGACCGGGCGGGCCGGGCGCGGCGCTCACCGCGGCCATGCTCCTGCTCGTCGTCGGGGTCGCGGGCAAGTCGGCACTCTTCCCCTTCCAGGACTGGCTGCCCGACGCGATGGAGGGCCCCACCCCCGCGTCGGCGCTGATCCACGCCGCGACGATGGTCGCCGCCGGGACGGTCGTGCTCGTCCACGTCTTCCCCCTGCTGGCCGCCACCGACCCCGCCCGGCTCCTCCTGGCGGTGCTGGCCGCGGTGACCATGCTGGGGGCGGCCCTGCTGGCCTTCGCCCAGGGCGACCTGAAGCGGCTCCTCGCCTGGTCCACGGTCAGCCAGGTCGCGCTGATGCTCGGCGCCCTGGCCGCCGCGACGCCCCAGACGGGCCCGGACGCCGCGACCCAGCACCTGCTGGCCCACGCCTGGTTCAAGGCGCTGCTCTTCCTGTCCGCCGGCTGGCTGGGCGTGCTCGTGGGCGGCACGGCGATGGCGGTGGTGGCCAGCGGCGGCCGCCGCTACCGGGTGCTGCGCCGCCGGTTCGCCTGGGGGTTGCTCGCCCTCGCCGGCGTCCCGCCGTTCGTCGGGTTCGTCTCCAAGGAGCTGGTCCTGGGCACGGCCGAGACGGGGGCGGTCGGCTCCGGCGGCCTGGCCTCGGTCGTGGTGCTCGCCGCCGTGGGCGCCTCGGCACCCCTGACGGCCGCCTACTGCATGCGCGCCTGGCTCGTCCTCGACCGGCCGACCCTGACCCAGCAGCGCGCCGCCGCCTACCACTCCGGTCCGGTGGAGCGGATCGACGACTTCTTCGACGAGCCCCAGGTCGTCCACGAGGCCGAGGGGGTCGAGCGCGCCGAGGCGGCGATCACCTCCTCCGCCCGCCTGGGGACGACGGTGCTGACGGTCATGACCCTGCTGGGCTCGCTGGTCGCCCTGCTGCCCGTCTGGCGCTCCGACGTGCACCTCAACGTGCAGCTGCTGCTGGCCACGCTGGTGCTCATGGCCGCCGCCGCCCTGGCCGTGTGGTTCGCGGCCCGCGGGGTGCGGACCCGGGACGCGGCCGCCCGGGTCCCGGCCCGCCTGAGCCTGGCCGCCGAGCGGGGGATGGGGGCCGACTACGCCTACCGGCTCGTGGTGGCCACCCCGGTGATGGCGCTCGCGCGCGCGGTCACCTGG